>DASXIG010000203.1:0-5612 GCA_036498105.1 Xanthobacteraceae bacterium
GATCACGGCCTGGCTGCGCGAGAACGCGACGGAATCCCTGACCCATGCGCAAGAAGCGGGCGAGATGATCATGCGGCTGCACAGGCGACCGGCTCTCGGCATTGCCGCTCTGCCCACGACTCGCCACAACACGATCGACGAGATCGTGACCGAATCGGTTCAGCGAGAGGAGGCTGGCGTAGAGCTCTATCGCGAGCTGCTCCGCCTGGTGAAGGACAAGTCTGTCGTGCTCGAGGAATATGCGACCCGAATGGTCGCCGCGGAAGCCGTGCACATCCGGGAGATGGAGCTCATGTTGATGAAGCGCGCACCCGATTAAGGCGATCCGATCGCGGCTCGAGCTCGCGCAGTAATGCATGAAAGCGCCGGACGCGCTGTCGCTGATCCAAAAAAATTGTAATGTCACTGTGACCATCTTCCGTAGCGTGAGGCATCGCCTCGCCCTCTTTCGGCAGGCGCTGCTGCGGATGGCGGGCGACGCAGTGCGTCGCCCCTACGGAAGGGTCTGTCCTTAGGCCGGGTTTCAAATCCGCCCTAATGGCGTGCATGCCTTGGCTCAAAGCGGTGCAGGGAAAATGGCAACGAAGACAATGGCAACCAAGAGGGTGGCGAAGAACGGCAAGAGCAACACAAACGCGCGCGCGAAGGCGGGCAAGTACGGCGATATTCTCTACGCAGTCGAGGATCAGGTTGCGTGGGTGACCATCAATCGGCCGCGTGTGCTCAACGCATTCCGCGAGCAGACCCTCGACGAGCTCATCGGCGCGCTGCGCGCCACGCGCGAGGACCCATCCATCGCCTGTGCGGTCATTACCGGCGCGGGCGAGAAGGCGTTCTCCGCCGGCGGGGACTTCTTCGCCATGAAGCGGCTCAATTGGACCACCGCCGCCATGTGGAACGACCGCATGCTGGGGCTTGCCATGACCATCCGCGGGCTGCCGATCCCGGTGATCGCCATGGTTAATGGCTGGTGCGTCGGCGGCGGGCACGAGCTTGCGCTCTGGTGCGATCTCGTCATTGCGTCGGATAATGCCGTGCTCGGCCAGACCGGCGCCCGCGTCGGCGCCTGCCCCACCGTCGGGGCGACGCAATATCTGCCGCGCATCATCGGCGAGCGGCTGGCGCGCGAGATGATCTTCTGCGCGCGGCGCTTCAGCGCGAAGGAGGCGGTCGAGATCGGGCTCATCAACAAATGCGTCCCGGCCGCCGAGCTGCGCAAGGAGACGCTGGCCTGGTGCGAGACCATCAAGGGGCACAGCCCGCAGACCCTGCGGATGACCAAGAAGAGCCTGAATTTCGAATCCGACCTCCTCTATGCCTCCTGGCAGCACGGCATGGAGCTCCTCGCCCACGTCTGGGGCTCCGAGGAAAGCCTTGAAGGGATGAACGCGTTCCTGGAGGGACGGAAACCCGATTTCCAGAAATTCCGCATGCGCAACAAGCGCGAGCTGGAAGAGTATCTCGAAGGCTGCGCCACGGATCTCAATGCGCCGCCCTCCATGCGTGGGAAACAAAAATGAGCGAACAAAAATGAGCGGGGAGGCGCGCGGCCCGCTGGCCGGAATTCGCGTCGTCGATCTCACCCGCATTCTGGCGGGCCCGCTCTGCACCATGATGCTGGGCGACATGGGCGCCGACGTGATCAAGATCGAGCCTCCGGGAGTTGGCGACGACACGCGCCGCTGGGGGCCGCCGTTTGTCGGCGACGAAGCCGCATATTTCCTCGGCGTGAACCGCAACAAGCGCTCGCTCGCGTTGAACATGGCAACGCCCGCCGGACAGAAGATCCTCACCGGCCTGATCGACACGGCCGATGTGCTGATCGACAATTTCAGGCTCGGCACCCTGGAGAAATGGGGTTTTACCGACGGTTGGTTCGAGCAGGCCGCGCCAGCCCTCATCCGATGCTCCATCACCGGCTACGGCTCCAGCGGCCCGAAGGCGGCGCTGCCCGGCTACGATTTCGTGCTGCAGGCGGAATCAGGACTCATGAGCATTTGCGGTGAGCCCGACGGCGGGCCGACCAAATACGGCGTGGCGATCGTCGACGTCTGCACCGGCCTGCTCGCGGGCAATGCCATCCTGGCGGCGCTCAATGCGCGCCACCGCACCGGGAAGGGGCAGAAGGTCGAGCTCTCGCTCTACGAGGCTTCGCTTGCCATGCTGGTGAACGTCGCGTCGAACTATCTGATGGCCGATCGCGACGGCGGCCGCTTCGGCAACGGCCATCCCAGCATCGTGCCTTATACCACCTATCAGGCTGCCGACGCGATGATGGCAATCGCCGTCGGCAATGACCGCCAGTTCGCGAGCTGCGCGGAAGTCCTCGGCCATCCCGAATGGGCCAAGGACCCGCGCTTCGCGACCAATCGCGCGCGGGTGGAGAGCCGGGCAGCCATCGACGGCCTGATCAACGCGGCGCTCTCCGGCGAGAAGGCCGAGCATTGGCTCACCAGGCTCAAGGCGGTGGGCGTGCCCTGCGGGCGGATCAACTCGGTGGCCGAGGCGCTCGATGACCCTCATACCGCGGCGCGCAACATGATCGAGAGCGTAGCACATCCCGACTTCGGCGCATTGAAGATGCTCGGCATCCCGTTCAAGTTTTCCGCCACCGGCTGCTCGGTGCGGCGCCCGCCGCCGCGACTGGGCGAGCACAGCGAGGAGATTCTTGCGGGCGAGCTGGGATATGGCAATGACGCGATTGCGCAGATGCGGCGGGAGGGGGTGATTTAGGGCGTGGACGCATTAACGCGCAGCCATAGCCTGATCGACGCAACCTGAATGAAGGCGAGCGGGCTACAGCCTCAGCTAGACGCTTTTGAACCCACAGCGGCATTCGCGCCACGATTTGCTGTGGTGCACAGCAGCGTAGGGCGCGCAAAATCGCCCCGCGACACGGTAGAACCCGGCATGGCCTCAGGGCGATTTTGCGCACGCGGTCGGCCGCTTGGATCGATCACTCCCCGAATCGGCCCGGGATCTCGCTTACATCGCCGCCCCAGTCGGCCGGCAATAAACCGTCTCTCACAAACCGCTGGAAACTGCCGTACGGCCAGTCGCAAACCCGAGTGACATATCCGTGCTTCACCGGATTGAAGTGGATGTAATCCACGTGACGCTCGAAGTCCGGGTCGTCACGGATTGCGTGCTCCCAAAACCGTCGTTGCCAGATTCCCGTTTCGCGCCTCTGTACTTGGCTCCTCGATCTCAATTGCGCAGGAGTTAGCCCGCGGGAAAACCCGCTTTTGATTTGGCTCCAGCGTGACGCAAAATCGGCATCGCCTGGAGGCAGCGTCCAAATGGCATGCAGATGGTCCGGCAAGATGCAGATGGCGTTCGTTTCGAACGGTTGGCGCGCCTGAACCGCACGATAAACCTGCCGCAAGTGCTCGATTTGTTGGACAAGCAACTCGCTTGAGCGGTCAACAAGCACAACCGTGAAAAAGAATATCCCGCCTTCGATTCTTGGGCGCCGATATCGCGACATACCGGACTATGGCACGGCTGCAAGAGGTGCCAAAGTTGCGGCCGAGGTTTACTCCCGTGAACTGCGTAAATCGCTCGCTGAACTCGCGTCGGGTATCACGACGGCCGAGGCGCTTGTGCGCGGGTGATAGCATCCGAGGGACCGACCGCGTGCGCAAAATCGCCCCTACCGCCGTGTCAGTTTGTAGCCCGTCGCAGGGCGATTTTGCGCACCCTACGGCGCTCTGGATCGAAACTTCTGCAAGGTGTGCTCACATCAACAAATATGGTAGGGTACGGCCTCGCCCGGAAGGAGAGACCATGAAGCGGCGCTCGTTCATCACGCTACTCGCCATTGCGGGCGTTCCGGGAGATCGGCAGCCAGAGCGATTCCGATCGGTGAACCGGTAAGCCATTCAATCCAGGCAGAGGTATCGACGAGGCGCATCAGGCGCGATCGTTGCGGTCGCGGTATGCTTTCGCTTGGGCGCCACGCGCGATGCCGGACAGGTCCTCGACTTTCGGCACCGGCACCAGCAACATGCCCTGATTCGACAACAATTTTAGATCGCAGCAGGGAAAAGGCGCAATGAGAAAGCTTCGGACGCAGCGCGACAATCAACAATGGATGCTCGATCTCGCGCTCAATCTGCGCGGCCGCGTGCAGAATTTCGAGCGCGACGATCTCGAAGTGCCGCCGGGAAAGCGGGCGCGCAACTACCGCATGCTGCCGAAGGTCTGGCGCGAGGCGGCGGAGCGCCACGAGGCGCTCGCGAAGCTCGCCCAGAAGCAGGGAGCGAACGCCACGGCCACCAGCCATTACGATCACGCCATCGAGGCCTACCGGATGGCACAGCACCCGATCTACTACGACGATCATCCCGTGAAGATCCGCCTCTGCAACAAGCTCAATGAGATGGTGGATCGGCGCAGCGAGGTTGCCGAGTATCCCATCGAGCGCGTCGAAGTACCGTTCGACGACGGCAAGACAATCTCCTGCCTGCTCCATCTCCTGCCCGACGGCCGCAAGGCGCCGGTCGTGATCTACGTGCCAGGGATGGACCAGACCAAGGAGGTATTCCCGAAATCGTCACACAACATCGCCAAGTCGCGCGGCTGCCACGTTCTGGCAATGGACGGCCCGGGCCAGGGAAACTCGAACATCCAGAAGATCCGCGCGGTGAAGGACAATTACGAGCGCGCCGGAGCGGCCGTTATTTCGTATCTGGCCGATCGTCCCGAAGTCGATGCGCGCCGCATCGCGATCTACGGAATCAGCATGGGCAGCTACTGGTCGCTTCGGCTCGCGAGTCATGACCGTCGCGTAGCAGCGGTGGTGAGCGCGGTGGCATGCTTCAACCCGAACAACACGATCTTCACCCAGTCCTCGCCGCGCTTCAAGCAGATGTTCATGTACATGGCTGGCTACGAGGACGAAGCCAAATTCGATTCCGAGGTCGCCGCCGGCATGACCGTGCGCGGGCATCTTGCCGCGATCGCATGCCCGACGCTGCTGATCACCGGCGAATTCGACCCGCTCTGCCCGCTCGAGGACGCGATTGCGGCCTACCAGGAGCTCACCAGCGAGAAGGAGCTGTGGGTATTCGAGAACCAGTATCACCCGCTGTGGGCGATCGGAAATCTCGGCGGCCTCGACGTTCACGACTACGCGCTGGACTGGCTGCAAGGACTGTTTTCGGGACGCGCGCAACCGACCAGGCAGGGGCGCATCGCCTATGTCGACGAGCGCGGCAGTGGCCCGTGGAGCGATTGCGAATGGGAGCCCCCGGTCAAGCCCACGCAGGCCTATTTCTAGTCAACCACGGTATGCGTGCTCATGCTCAGGAAACTACAGCGCGTTCCGGTGGTTTGGACGCACGACTGTGGAGCACACGCGGTATGCTTCCCTCCCCCTTGTGGGGAGGGGTTGGGGGTGGGGGTCCTGAGTTTGACGCACCGCCATCAGCAACTCGCGACCCCCCTCCCCAGCCCTCCCCCACAAGGGGGGAGGGAGCAAACCGAGTCTGCTGCGCGTGCTGAGTACATTTCACCGGAACCCGCTCTAGTAGCCCCGACGATAGAGACCACCATGATACCCCCCGTAGGAAGCCCGACGATACAGACCACCACGATAGCCACCGTAGTAC
>DASXIG010000204.1:0-3544 GCA_036498105.1 Xanthobacteraceae bacterium
TGCTCGTCGATATGCATGTCCAGAGGCAATCCGCTCTGCTCGGCAAACTCGAACAGAACATCCAGAAAGCGCAGCGGCTCGTCGGCGTATTGCGGCACGCCTCCGATGGCAGCGGCACCCGCGGCGATTGCAGCTGCAAGCCATTGCCGGGCGGCATCGAGCCTGCGCGGAGCATCGCCGGTCAGGTGCGCCACCACCTGCAAGGTCATGCGCCCGCGGCAGCGCTCGCGCAGCTCGATCATGGCTTCGATCGCGCGCAGCCCACTATCGGATTCGATGTTGGTGTGATTGCGGATGGCTACTGTGCCATGGCCCAGGCAGATGTCCAACGTGCGCGCTGCGCGCGCACTGATGTCGGCGCGCGTCGCTGTGGCTGCAAAGCTGCGATAGGCAGCCGAGGCGCCTTCCAGCGTCCCGGCCGAATTTTCCACCAATCGTCGCGTGCGCGACTTGTCCAGGTGCTGATGCGCGTCCACCAGCCCGGGCACGACGAGCTTGTCGGCGAGATCGAGGGTACTTTCCGCGCTCACGTCAGCGAGCGCAGGAGCAACTGCGACAATGCGGCCATCCCTGCCGATTGCGATGTCGAGCGGCTCCGGCGCGTTGGCGCCGGGACGCAGCACCCGACCGCCCTTCAAGATAAGCGATATGCTGGTCAAAGTCGGCCTCTTCGTGCGGGCGGCGTGCTGCGTCGCCCGGCAGAGTGTCATTCACGTGCCTGCAAAACGGCGGGCTGTTGTATCTCAATCGTGCCCACAGGTATAATCTTCTGCAGCGACGGACACCCGCAGCAGGGCTCCCGGGCAAGGTACGCGCTGGCGCGCTCCCTAATTGAAACGCGAGAGGGATCATGGTCGAGAAACAGCTGGTTCTGGTCCACAGGCGCACCGTCCTCGCGGGATCCGCGGCCTTGGCTGCCGCCGGAATCGCCGGACTGCGGTCCGGACCGGCACTCGCGCAGGCCGTGCAGGGGGTAACCGACAGCGAGGTTCTGATCGGAGCGCTTGGGCAGCTCACCGGTCCCTTCGCTTTCATCGGCGCACCGGGGCGCGACAACATCCAGCTCGCGATCGAGAAACTCAACGACGCGGGCGGGATCAACGGCCGCAAGCTGCGGCTCCTGTTCGAGCATGCTTCGACACCGGCCGAGTCGGTCGCTGCCGCAAAGAAGCTCGTTGAAAACGACAAGGTGTTTGTCCTGGTCATCGCGAGCGGCAGCACCGGGGCGGCGGCCGCGGCGGACTACGTCCGCAGCGCGCAGATCCCGACCTACAACACCGTGGGTGCAACACCGATCATCCGGGAGCCGTTCGCGCGCAACGTCTTTCACGGGACCATCCCGCCGGCAAGCATCACCGGCCAGGCCATGATTGATATCGGCTTCCAGGCGGCCCCCAATGCAACCAAAGTCGGGGTGCTCGCCGGCACGTATGCGTTTCCGCAATCGCACCTCGCCGAAATCAAGCCGCGACTGGAGAAGCGCGGCGGCCTTGAAGTCGTGGTCGAGCAGTTCGATGCCGCGGCGAGCGATTTCACCGCCCAGCTCGTGTCGTTTGCGCGCCGGCGCGTGCAGGTCGTGCTGATCCTCGGCAGCTTCACGGAAGCCGGTTTTGCCGTCAAGCAGGCGCCGGAGAAAGGGCTGACGGACGCGAAATACGTGCTCGACGGCTCGGCCGTGAACAACGCCATCATTCCGATCATCGGCGCAGAGAACACAAACAACGTCTGGGGATATTTCAACGCGCCGTATTTCCCGACCCAGGACGACCCTCCGATAGCAGGCTATCGCCGGCAGCTCGTCGAAAAATTGGGGGCACTGCCGCAAGGCCGACCGAATATCTACGATCTGATCGGATATGGCTCGACCTACATTCTCGCCCAGGTCCTCAAGAAGGCCGGTCGTGATTTGAGCTGGAAGCGGCTGATCGAAACCTGGGAGACGCTGCACGATGCCAAGCCTTCCGACATGGGCGGTTTCGACGTGATCTTCCCGGAGACGGTCACACCGACTGATCACCAGGGCAACAAGAAGGTCGCGAGCGCGCGCATCGTCAACGGCAGCTGGAAGGTGGTCGGTCTGGCGTCCTGACCGCGGCGCACGGAGGTGATTGCCGAGCTCGTGATGATCGTCGTGGGTGGCCTGAAATTCGGGGCCATCTATTCCCTCGCAGCGCTGGGGATCGTGGTCATCTACAAGGCAACGCGCATCGTCAACTTTGCGCACGGCGCATTCGTGCTGGCGGGCGCTTACGCCACCTATGGGATCGTGGAGGGAATCCACGTCGGCTACTGGCCGGCCTATGTGCTGGTGCCCATCGCTGTTGGCCTGCTCGCCGCGGCGGTCGAGTTCGGGGTGCTTCGGCCGATACGTCAGGCCGACATGTTCGCCTTGATCACCTCTACCATCTTCATCGGCATCGGATTGTCGGAGGTGTACAGGCTTTTCCAAAACACCGAGATGCTGGGCGTGCGCAATCCGCTCCCGGGACCGCCGATCTTCATCGGTGACGTGATCATCACCAAAGAGCAGATCTGGGTATTTGCCGGCGCGATCCTAAGCTCGCTGATCGGGCTCACCATCTTCGGCTACGCGCCGATCGGGCGCGGCCTGCGCGCCATGGCCGCGAATGCGCGCGGAGCCGTGCTCTGCGGCTATTCGAGCGATCACATGAACGCAATGGCCTGGTTCCTTGGCGGCGCGCTGGCCGGGCTTGCCGGCGTCTTTGCAGCGCCGAGCAAAGGCATCTCGCCCGAGCTCGCAATCTCCATGATTACCGCGGGCTTTGTCGCGGCTGTGATCGGCGGGATCGACTCGCTGAGCGGCGCGCTGTTCGGAGGGCTCATTCTCGGGGTCGCCGAGACGCTCGCCGCCGGCTACGTCTCGAGCGCGATGAAGAACGCCGTGAGCTTCCTGTTGCTGTTCCTCGTGCTGTTATGGCGACCTGAGGGTCTCTTCCCCGAGGCCAAAATCCGCGATGTCTAAAGGGCGGGGGCGCGCGCTTGCCGGCGTTCTGGCACCGAGCGGGCTGTTGCTTGCGGCCGCAGTACTCGGTCTTCTCTTCGATACCTACTGGCAATACGTTTTTGCGATCTCCATCACCGCCTCCGTCATCGGCAGCGCGCTCGCCATGCTCGTCGGCTACGCGCGCTGTATCACCATCGCCACGGGCGCCATGCTGGCCGTCGGCGCGTACGGGGCTACCATTCCGATCGTGCATGCAAAGGTTCCGTTTCTGGCGGCGCTGGCGTTTGCCACCGCGCTGGGCGCATGCGCGGGGTTGATGCTGGCGATTCCCGGGGTGCGGTTTCGCAGCCACAATCTCGCGATGATCACGCTCGTGTTCCAGGCGGTCGTGATCATTGTGCTGCGGGAAAGCAAGACGTTGACCGGAGGGGCGGAAGGAATACATGTGCCGCCGCCGGTCATCCTGGGCATATCATTCGAGAACGACGCAAGCTTTTTGTTGTTCAGCGGAGCGCTCTATGCGCTTGCCGTGCTGCCCATGACCGTTCTCCTGACAGGCCCCTTCGGCAAGAACCTGCG
>DASXIG010000205.1:0-2194 GCA_036498105.1 Xanthobacteraceae bacterium
GGGGGAGGGGTCGCAAGCCGATCAAGTCCCGCCGGCAGTGAGTTCCCGGTGCACCCTTGCGAGCCCGCTGCTGAGCGGCTCGAAATGGAAATCAGGAAACGACTTGTAGCAGTCCGTGATGTCGAAGAAGCGATGCAGCAGATGCGGCCGCGGCCCGGGCCGCGGCACCGGTTTCACTTGCGCGGGCGGCGTGAACTGCGCCGCCACCATGTGCGCGATTTCGCCGAATGGTGTCGCTGTACCCGTGACCGCGTTGAGCGCTCCGCTGCTGCGGTGGAGCACCATGCGCACGGCAAGGCGCGCCACATCTTCCACTGCGATGTGATCGCGCTTTTCCTCGCCCTCGCCAAAGATGGTGATTGGCTCGCCCTTGGCGGCCTGCCGGCGGAAGCGGTTGGGGCCGTAGCCGGAATGAGGGTCGGCCGCGCCATAGATCAACGTCGGGCGCAGGCAGGCGAACGGGCCGCGGTATTCGCTGCGGAACATCAGCTCGCGCGCGGCGTGCATCATCCCGTGCGTGGTCGAAGGTGCGACTGCGGAGCGCTCGGTCACGGGGTTGGCGTCATCGGCATAGATCGCATCCGAGCTGATGTAGATGAGATGCGCCGGCGGCACGGCTGCGAAAGCGGCGCAGGCAGCTTCCGCCATGCGCAGGTTCGCCATCAGCTGCGCGACGTTCCTGGCCGGCGCAATGGCGGAAACAAAGATCACAATGTCGTCGGGAGAAAGTTGCGCCTTGAGCGCATCGGCGCCGTCGCCGGCCAGCAAATCAGCCTGCTTGCGCGTGATGCCGTGCGTGGGAATGTTGGCCCTTGCAAGCTCCTTGGCGATGGCCGAGCCGACAAACCCGCCGGCCCCGATGATGACGACGCGCGCGGGCGGCACGGGTGCCGTGTTGTGGTGCGTCAGCATGGGGAAGGGATTCCGAGCGTGCGGTGATCGAGCCCGGCTGCGAGCGCCGCCTCGCGATCGAGCACGCGATAGGGATCGACCACGAGGGAGCCGCGCATGCTCTTTGCGAGCTCGACAGGAGAGAGCTCGCGGAACTGTGGCCACGGGGTCATGATCGCGAGCGCGTCGGCCCCGTGCACGGCTTCGAGCGGCGACTTTGCTGCTGTTGCCGCGGGATGCGCAACCTCTGAGGCGGGCACCACCGGGTCGTAGAGGCGGATCGGCCATGGACCGAGATGCCGAATAAGGGCGAGCGCCGGCGAGTTCTTCACGGAGTGCGTGTTCTCTTTGTAGGCAAGCCCGAGAATCGCGAGCGTCGGTTTCTGCCTTTTGCAGAGAAGGGCTTCGTGCAGGATGCGCAACGCCCAGTCCTTGCGATGGCTGCTGTTGGCGACGAACGAGCGGATCACGCCGGCGTCGGTGCCGTATTCCTCGGAGAACCGGGTGACAGTGGCGAGATCGCGCTCGAGGTTGCCGCCGGCGAGCCCGAGCCCGGGCGTGAGGTAGGAATGCGCGCCGATACGGCGATCGAGCTTCAGCGCAGGCGCGATCTCCGCCCATTCCGCTCCGATCCGCTCGCACAGCTCGGCGAGCGTATTTGCCACGCTGATCGAGGCGACGAGGCAGCAGTTGATGGAGATCTTGGTGAGCTCTGCGCTCTCGAGCCGCATCGGTAGGATCGGACAGCCGAAGGCCTGAAGGAATTCTTCGAGCGGCCAGGGCAGCGACTGCTTCCTCTGCGGCAAGCCGACGATGAAGCGCTCTGGCCTGGTTGCGCGCTCGACCGCGCGGCCGAAGACCAGAGTCTCGACCTGATAGCAGATGGTGCGCCCGGGGCGCTGGCGCGCGCGGGTATATCCCGGCGGGACCTGGCTCAGCACTACCGCGACGGCATCCCCGGCGCCGTGAGCCAGCGCGAGCTCGAGGAGCCGATCGAGCATGGTGAGATCGCTCGCGCCGGTGTCGTCGGTGGGCACATCGGGGGCGATGTAGATGAGCGCGCAGTCCCGCAATCGCGCAGGGTCGGAAGTGAATTGGATCTGCTTGCGAGCCTCGCGCAGGAGTGCATCGAGATCAGGTTCGATCACCGGCAAATTCCCGTCCTCGAGCCTGCGCACGAGATCGGCGTCGGGATCGAAGCCCAGCGTCTGAAAGCCCTTGCTGGCGGCGGCGACAGCCGAGCACAGACCGAGATGGGTCATGCCGACATACGCGATCGTGGAGCTCATGCGGCCTCTGCCAT
>DASXIG010000206.1:0-2772 GCA_036498105.1 Xanthobacteraceae bacterium
CTTGACATTGGTACCGTAACTCAACGATACATAGGCATCCTTCAGAAGTATGCCTGAACCCGGTACGTCGTCGGCGCGCCGGGTGTTTTCTTTTGGGTCGCCCAGTACTGCTCGGAACCCTGTCGAATGCTGCTTGCCCTGCTCAGAACACAGGGAGCGATCTCAGGTATTTGTACCTGTTCAACCAGTGGTAGAAAATTCCCTTGCAGATTTATTGTTGTTTGCAATGGGCCGAATTTCATGCGGCCAATGGTTGTGCTCGCGCCGCTGAATTGGCCTTCGGGAGCGCCCGATGTTCATCAGCCTGCGATTTATACGTGCATACCATCAATTCAGCTCGTAATATGAGAAATTCGTGGTATTTTTCGAGCGATCCAATGAAATGCCACGAGATTCTGAAACGCAGGGGGTGCCGAGAGCTTGCGCTGAAATGCTCTTATTCCGGGCCTTTGCCGGGCCCGTAAACCGTGCCTGGATCGAACGTCTTCTCCGCGTCGCGGAATTCGAGCGACACCTCGCCTGACCTGCCCACCGGCACGGCCCGATAAAAGCACGAGCGGCGGCCAGTATGGCAGGCCCCCGGGCCTGCCTGCTCCACCCTGAGCCACAGCGCATCCTGGTCACAGTCGACGCGCATCTCACGCACGCGTTGCACATGGCCGGAGCTCTCGCCCTTGCGCCAAAGTGCTTGGCGCGAGCGGCTGAAATACCACGCCTGACCG
Organism: Xanthobacteraceae bacterium; assembly: GCA_036498105.1. GTDB lineage: Bacteria > Pseudomonadota > Alphaproteobacteria > Rhizobiales > Xanthobacteraceae > VAZQ01. The sequence continues at coordinate 723 of DASXIG010000206.1, forward strand.
GTCGCAATCGTCTTCTCCAATGCGGCCGCGTTCATGTGCGCGACCATTAAGACGTCGCCTGAAGCCGCATCAGTGGTGACGCAGACGATGAGACCGTTCGCGTCGAACTTCGGCGCGAATGTTGTGCCCTCTTCCAAACCCTTTTCCAAGCCGTTGCTCCTGCTCGCGGGAGCGAGGGAGCGCCTATATATTGCCCGATAGGAATTGCGCAATGATCGTTGGCCGGATGGGGTCCGACCGAGTACCATGCTGAACGACGTCTATAACCGCCGCATCATCGAGCTGGCTGGGAATATTCCGCGCCTGGGGCGGCTCGAAGCGCCCGACGCAACTGCGACCGCTCATTCCCGGCTGTGCGGATCAACCGTGACGGTGGATCTCAAGATGGACGGGGATACGGTGACCGAATTTTCGCACGAAGTGAAGGCGTGCGCGCTTGGCCAGGCCTCCTCCTCGATCATGGCGCGTCACGTGGTCGGCGCGAACGCCGCCGAGTTGCGCAGTCTGCGCGAGACGGTTCGCCGCATGCTGAAGGAAAACGGCGCCCCGCCGCCGGACGGCAAATGGGCCGATATCGCGGTGCTCGAGCCGGTGCGGGACTACAAGGCGCGGCATGCTTCGACCATGCTGACGTTCGATGCCGTCGCCGACGCGATCGACCAGATCGAGGCTAAGCGAAGAGCGCTGGCAGAAACGCCGTGACCCTACGCGCCGCTGCCTGGCTGACGGGCATAGCGGTCCTGCTCTCGCCATCAGCTCATGCCGCCGGCGCGACGCGAGCACCCGACTGCAGCACCGAGGCCAAGATCCTGAGCCATGCCCAATCCGAGCTGCCGAGCCTCGATGTGGCGTCGCCGGCAGATCGCCCACCCTATTGCATTACGCTCGAAACGCTCATGGCATTTGCGGGGCGCGTCAAAGCCCATGTCGCGCATTGCCCCGCTTCGGAGTTTGCCGCGGCGCTTCCGGAATGGACGAAAACCCGGGCGGATTATTCCAAGCTGTTCGCGCAGCACCGCTGCAAGCGGACGCTGTGAGCACGCTGGTCATGCCGTAGGGTGCGCAAAGGCGCGCGCCAAGGTGTCATTCCCACGTGGTCAACTCGCGCGCGCGCCGTGCGCACGCGAACGGAGCAGGCACGCGGGCACGGCGCGCAAGAGCGCGTCTTTGCCCACCCAGATCAATTGAAACCGGTCCGAAAAAGAGTGGCCCGGTGCCTCAGTCCCGCCGACCGTCGCCGGGGCGGCCAACCGTCGCGAGCGAAGCCGCTGTGCTCGGCGTCTGCTCGCGGGCAGGTTCCGAGCCGAATGGAGCATCGATCGTCGTGAGGCGCATGCGCTGAAGCTCATCGGGGGAGAGGCGGTACAAGGGCTCCCAGGGCGGAATCCGCAATGCGGTCTCCAAGAGATCGACCCCTCCACCCATTTCGATCGTGTACTGCGCCAGCCGTCCAATATCACGCTGCACCACATTGAGCTCCTCGGCGGAATAGCTCGATTCCAGCGCCTGCTTGCGCTTCTTTCCCAGCCAGATCTGATGCACCAGTACGCGCGCTTCCGGTGGCACATAGCGCTGCGACCCGGCAAGAAGGAGGAAGGCGCACATGGATTCGCAATTCCCGTTGGGAGCAAGGGTGGCGCGCCGATCCTCGTTCCGCGACCCCAGCAAGGGGCTGGTTTTGCCGATGGTCGTGATCATGTCCAAGCTGCGGATCATTCGGCCGAGCGCGAGCGTACCCAGGACCGAGCCCCCGTCGGAGTCGACGGCCAGAACCGCGCCGCGCACATTGGGGTCCTTGGCGAACGCCTCAAAGTCGCGCGGCGTATCCGCCGTGATGTAACCTGTTGCGGAAATCCAGACCCGGCAATCCGGGCCGCAGGCCGCAGCCGGCCCTTCGCGCCTCCACTCGAACCGCATCGGGCCGCTGCCTTCGTCGGCGGGTGGCGGCGATCCGGCCGATACCTGAATAATTCCGCTCACGAGCGCTAACGCGCCCCAGAAAAATCGGAGCATGCTGACCCTCATTCTTGGCGCCGCGCCGTTCCTTCTT
>DASXIG010000207.1:0-2255 GCA_036498105.1 Xanthobacteraceae bacterium
ACCAGCTCGTAGAGATCGACCGCAAGCAGGGCGGGGCTCGCGCCCACGTAGATCCTGCGCTTATAGGCGGAATAGATCTGCAGCACCTCGGGGCTGACGATGTCTTGCCAGCAATGATCCTCGAACTCGTCGATCATGGAAATCCGCTCCTGCTCGAGATTATGCCGCCGCGACGCAAAGGTAGCCGGGCGCGCCGCCGATGTACAATCGAGAGGAGCGACCGACTGGCGACGGATCCCAACGGCGGAGATCGGAGATCGCCCATAGGGGGGCGCACTGCGTCACCCGCTGACCGGGCGGAAAGGGCTGAACTCTTCTTTCTCCGTAGGGGGCGAGGCATTTGCCTCGCCCTCTTTCAGCCGCGCGGTTGCAAATGGAGGGCGACGCAAATGCGTCGCCCCTACGGAAGGTGCTGAGCTCTCTCTCCGTAGCGGCGAGGCAGTGCCCTCGCGGTTACGAATCCGTCGGCTGTTGCGCGGGAGTTACAGAACGAAAGGCCCAGACTTGGCATAGTGGACCGGCTTGCGGGGCCTTGCGGCACCGCAAGCCGGCTGCCGTGACCCACGCCGGCTACGCATACTGCCAGCTACGCGATACAGAACTGTCAGTACAATTCCGGCATGGGCACGGACCTCGCAGCGAGAAAGCCCGTGTGATCGCAGGCTTGGATCCCGACGTCCTCTTACCTGTCGAGAGCGCCCCCAGGTTCCCCTCGCCCCTATCGTCCCGACAGTAATGTTATCCCGAGATGCTTAATCCTTCCTGAAGCCGGAGTTCGCCCGCAACTGGTCCGGGGCGCTCAATGCGGCGACCCGATCGCACCAGATTTCCCTTTGAAGTTGAAAGCGCGCCGTGCTGCTCCGCGCTCACCGCCGCAAGCGGGCCGGGCGCAGGCGACGGCTGATCGCATTGGGCGAAGATCGGTCATCCAGCAAGCGCGGCGATGTGTCCCTCATGTAAACTACGATAAGCGGGTGTAGATTTATGCGGATATGACGCCGTCTCGCCCGAGGTCGCTCTGAGACAAACATGGGTCCGATGGTCGGCCACCCGATCGCCGAGGACAGGCGCTCGGAAGGTCCAAGCCCGGAGCAATGTCGGCCCCAAGTATTTTCGCTTGCAGCGGCCGTGGCAGTCTCTTAAAAGAACGCCGCACACAGAGCATCCGCACGGGGAGCGCCAGGACAAGATCCTGGAAATTCAACATTTTTGCCGGAGTTCCATGACCCAAAGTCTGCAAAACGTCCTCATTACGGGGGGCGCGGGCTATGTCGGCCACGTGCTCACCCCGCGCCTTTTGTCCGAAGGCTACAACGTGACCGTCTACGACGCGCTCTATTTCGGCTGCCGGCTGCCGAACGATCCCAAGCTGCGCGTCATCCCGGGCGACATCCGCGAAACCCCGAAGCTCGCCGAGGCGCTCGCGGGCCAGGACGCCGTGCTGCATCTTGCCTGCATCTCCAACGATGCGAGCTTCGAGCTCGACGAGAAGCTCTCGGAGACCATCAACTACGATTGCTTCGAGCCCCTGGTGATCGCCGCCAGGAAAGCCGGCGTGAAGCGGTTCGTCTATTGCTCGTCGAGCTCGGTCTACGGCGTTAGCGATTCCCCCAACGTGACGGAAGAGCATCCGCTCGTGCCGCTCACGCTCTACAACAAATTCAAAGGCATGTGCGAGCCGGTCCTCTGGAAATACAAGGATGACGACTTCACCTGCGTGGTCATCCGGCCCGCCACCATCTGCGGCTACAGCCCGCGCACCCGGCTCGATCTCTCGGTCAATATCCTCACCAACCACGCGGTCAACAAAGGCGCGATCACGGTGTTCGGCGGCAACCAGATGCGCCCCAACCTGCACGTCGAGGACATGGTCGACGCCTATCACCTCATGCTCACCGCGCCGCACGAGAAGATCCACGGCGAGATCTTCAACATCGGCTTCCAGAATCATTCGATCGCCGAGATCGCGCGCGTGGTGAAGGAGGTGGTCGAGGAGGAGATGCCGCAGAAGGGCGACATCAAGATCGTCACCACCCCGACCAACGACATGCGCTCCTATCACGTCAACTCCGACAAGGTGAAACGCGTGCTCGGCTTCGCGCCCAAACGCTCGATCGAGGATGCGGTGCGCGATCTCACGCGCGCCTTCCGCAACCACCTGATGCCGGACAGCTTCGACAACGACTGGTACTATAACGTCCGCACGATGAAGAAGATCGGCGCGAAATGAATTCCGCGCGCAAGATCGCGGTCGT
>DASXIG010000208.1:0-2892 GCA_036498105.1 Xanthobacteraceae bacterium
CGGCAGCCGCCGCACCGGAGGCTACGGCCACGGGCGGGCCATCGACATCACCGGGCCCGAGGGGAAAGAGAGCGATGTCTGGAAATGGATCGATGCGCACGGCTCCAAGTATGGGCTGCATCGTCCGTTGCCCGGCGCCGACCCCGCCCATATCCAGCAGCGCGGGGACGCGCACAAGATCGCGGTCGCCATGCGCGAGAGCCGGACAAGAGTCGCCGCGAGCGCAGAGAAACCGAGCGCAGAGAAACCGAGCGCAGAGAAACCGAGCGCAGAGAAGAAGACCCGCAAGACCGCAGTCGCCGCGGCGCGCTGATCTCACCGTCACAAGCGTGATCGGCCGTGTGTCCCGGATCAGCGCGCACCACGCGCGCGCGCGTTTCTGGATGATGCATCCGTCATGTATGCGCTCGCGCTGCGCCGCATCCGGGGACACACCGCTACGGTCACGCGCGCTTGAATGCGCGATCGTCTATAATTCGTGCGATCGTCAGCATGGGAGTTATCCGCGTCCCGGCTCACGCCTAATTCATATTTTTGTTGAAGTAGGAGGACCCCCAGATCACCACGATCCAACTGACCGCGAGCACACCGATTGCGACAACTGGCACCATCCCTCCGTCAAGCATCTTGTCCTCCCTTGCGGGCTTCGCTTCACCCGACGCGCGCCGTTGTAGCGCAAGATCCTAGTGCCGCCGATTTGAAGTTCCTAACCGTGGTAGCGGCAAGCGCGTAAAGGAACTTCAAATCGGAAAGCGGCACTAGAATCATAGCTTTGCTAGTGCCCCTGTGCTTCCGAAGTTCGTGTCCGAGGGTACCGCAATGTATCACGAACTTCGGAAGCGGGGCACTAGCGGACCGGCACGAAAATATCCGTGATGATTGTATCATCCGAGATGCCGGCTCCCGCGGCGTTCGGCTGCTGCGCGCCTGATTTCGGCAGCCCGTACATTGCCTCGATGGTGCGCAGGATGTTGACGTGGGTAATGCCTTTGCCTTCGGAGTATACTCCCGGCTTGATGTTCGCGCCGGCGATTATCGTCACAATTCGGTTTCGCAGATCGAGCAGATATTCGCGGTAGATGTCCGGTGGGGGATAAGTGGCGCCCGGCTCGATCATCGGATTGGTGAGCCCCTGATATCGGCGCTTGTCGTCATTTTCGTCGAACGTGACGATGAGAAGGCTATTGTGGGTCTTCGCCCATTGATAATAGGAATCGAGGTTTTCCCGCAGCCAGGCGTCCCCCGCCGGAGTGCTTTGTGCCGGATCGCCGTTGTGCATATCGTGATCAAGATTTGGAATGACGACGGCAACTGTCGGCAGTTGGCTGAAGTCGGCGGGGAAATCCGCAAACCGCAGATTGGATGAGGTTTCCACCGTCGTCCCGCCGGGAACATTGCCGAAGCTGATCCAGGGCACGTGCTTGCGGCCATAGATGCAGCTTCGGCCGCGGCAGTTCGGCGGATCGAACTCGACCTGCGCGCCGATGGTGGGCAGGCTCTCCGCATAGCCTTTGAAGGAAAGATCCTTCTTGATCAGTTGTTGCCCCAGATTGCTGGTCATGAACGGATAGTTCGGATGATTGGCGGGGCTGGGCACCTGATCCGCAAATCCGACGTTCTGATTGCCGCCGGAGAACAGCCAGAAATAATTTCCTTGGCTGTAATGCTCCTCGCCGAATATGCGGCTGAGGGAAGCGCCTTCCGTCGCGAGTTTCCGAATGTAGGGCGCGTCGAACCGGCTGCCGAGGATCTGCTCGACGTCCTTGTTCTCTTCGATGACGATGACGATGTGATCGTAGACCGGCAGCGTCGGCGGCCACGCGATCCGGTCCGCAGCTTTCGCGAGCGCGCAGGCAAGCACGGCAAACGCCGCGCCGCACACCAGCGTCTGCATCGCCGAGCGGGACGCCGTGGGCTGCACCACTGAAACTCCGCCGAATGTCTCGCGCATGGAGCCTCCAATCTCGATCCGGCGCACACCAGCGTGGGCACGGCGCGCAAGGTGCTGGTCGGCCGGAACGGCGCGTCTTTGCCCATCCTATAATTCCGCGTATCACGATCGTAAGCGCGTAATCACCGGGAGGATACCCAATGACCATCCGCGTCGCCGCCGTTGGGGTCGGCCACTGGCATGCGCTCAATGACGCAGCCTACCTCCGCCACCTCGTCGCCATGCCGGACGTGGAGCTGGTCGCGATCCAGGACTCCGACCCCGCTCTGGCCGCGAAGCGCGCGGCCGAGGTGGGAAGCCCGCCGGCGTTCACGGACTACCCAAAGATGCTGGCGGTGATCCGCCCCGATTTCGTGGTCGCGCTCGGGCGCCATCGGGAGATGGCGGGCATCGCCCACGATCTGCTCGATCAGGGCTGTCCCTTCCTGATGGAGAAGCCGATGGGGATCAACGCGTCCGAAGTGGATTCAGTGTCTGCCAAGGCAGCCCGGCTCAACGCTTTCGTCGCCGTCCCGCTGGCTCAGCGCTACGCGCCCTTCGCCATGCGCGCACGCGAATTGCTCGCCGCGGGGCGTTTCGGCCCGCTCTCGCACATCTACGTCCGGATCAACCGGCCGGGGCCGGCACGTTACCCGGCCTGGGATTGCGCCTGGATGCTCGATCCCGCCGAGGCCGGCGGGGGCTGCCTTCGCAATCTTGGCCCGCATGGTTTGGACATGTTCCTCCACCTCACCGGAGAGGACGCGCAGGTGACCGGGGCGCAGCTCAGCCGGCGCGCCCATGAAAGCCCGGTGGAGGACTACGCTTCGGTGATGCTCCGCTCGGCGAGCGGCATTCTCGGCACCGTCGAGGTCGGCAACGGCTTCCCGCGTGACGGCACGGACGGAGAGTGGAAGATCGCCGGCCGCGATGCCATTCTCACGATGAAGGATGGAATCCTG
>DASXIG010000209.1:0-3071 GCA_036498105.1 Xanthobacteraceae bacterium
AGATAGTCGACGACGTGGAACGCCAGGGCCGCGGCGACAGCAAGCGCGAAGTTCATGGCCGGTCCCGCCGCGGCGACCAGCACCATGTCGCGCCGCGGCCAGCGGAGAGCTCGAAAATTAACGGGTACCGGCTTGGCATAGCCGAACAAGAACGGCGAGTGCAGCAGCAGCAGGATGCCAGGCAGCACGATCGTGCCGAACGGATCGACGTGCTTCAGCGGGTTGAAGCTCACGCGTCCAAGCCGCCATGCCGTGTCGTCGCCAAGAAGATGGGCGACGAAGCCGTGCGCCGCTTCATGAAAGGTAACGGCGATGATCACCGGGATGGCCCAGATCGTTACCAGATAAATGGCGTCAGCGCCCACGATCTCGATTCCTCAGCCGGACGGCATGCTTTGAGCATAGCCATCGGTCCGGCCAAAATCATCTCGGAGCGCCACCACCTGCAGCAGCCGGACAAGGGAGGGGATCCATTATGAGCGTCACAACAGCCAAGGTCGAATCGGCGCTTGACCTGAGCTCTGCAACGAACATCCGCTGGACGCACGTCGCGCCGACACTGCTGATCGTCTGGATCGTTTCCATGTTCGACAAGAGCAACATGGCGATCGTGATGAACGATCAGAATTTCCTCAGCGAGCTCGGCCTCGCGGGCCAGCAGGGCAAGCTCGGCTGGCTGTCGAGCGGCCTCTTCCTCGCCTATGGACTGTTCGCGCCGCTCTGGGGATGGGTCGTCGACCGCATGGGCGCGCGCAGGACCTGCGCCTCGAGCCTCGCCGTCTGGGCGCTCACCTGCTTCTGGTCCGGCATCGCCGCGAACTATGACCAGCTCCTCTGGTCGCGCATCATTCTGGGCGCTGGTGAAGCGGCGCTCTATCCCCTCACCCTGGCTCTGGTCGCCAACTGGTTCCCGCTGAAGGAGCGCGGGCGCGCCACGTCCTTCTGGTGGATCGGCACCATGATCGGGCCGATGCTGGTCGGCCTGGTGATTACCGGCCTTATCGTCGCTGTCGGCTGGCGTTGGCAGTTCCACGCCATGGGGATTCTCGCCCTCGTCCTGCCGCTGCCGATGGTCTGGTTCCTCGTCACCGACCGCCCGCAGGAACACCCGAGCGCCAATGCGGCCGAGGTCAAGCTTGTTGTGCAGGGTACGCTCGAGAACAACGAGGACGCCCCCGGACAGGCGCTGAAATCGGTCGGTAACGTGTGGAAGAATTATCGCTTCTGGCTGGCAACCATTGCGATCTCCTCGAATGCGGTCTTCTTCTGGGGCTGGTCCATCTGGCTGCCGACCTACTTGCGCACAGTGCGGCAGTTCTCTTTCAGCATGTCCGGCTATCTGACTTTCGTGATCTTCGGCTTCGCCGTTGCTACGATCCTCGTTGTGGGCCATCTGTCCGACAGGATTTTCCGCCGCGCGCCGTTCGCGGGCGTTGGCTGGATCTTCGCGGCGATTTTTCTGATGGCAGCCGCGCTCGCACCCAGCCCCACAGCCAGTGTCGTGCTGATGATCTGCGCATTGTGCGCCCAGCAGGTCGGTATTTCTTGCGCCGAGATGCTCATGCACAGCATCGTGAGCGCGACCGGCATGGGTAAGACGCAGGGTGTGCGCGCTTTCGTAACGCAGATTGTTGGCGCGATTTCGCCCGCGATGATCGGCTATATTCTGCAGCTGACCGGCGGCTTCACGGGCGCTTTCGCGGTGCTCGCCCTGGCCGTCGTGATTTCGGCGGGCTGCATGATTACGCTGGCGCGGGAAGGTTTCTGATACGTCCGCCGATCTCATGGATCCGGAGCTGGTGACAATGCAGGTATTTCGTTTCGGCAACCTCGACGTGAGGGGCTTCAGTGACGGTATCCTGAAGACCTCGCTCGATTTCGTCCTCGGCATGGAACGCGCTCGTTCCGAGGAGCTTGTCGGCGGAACGACCGACGGCTCGCTCTTCATTCCGGTCAACAACTTCCTGTTCCAACGCAACAATGCGACCGTGCTCATCGATGCCGGAGCGGGCAACACCATGCAGCCTACGCTCGGCAAGCTGCCCGCCAATCTGCAGGCGGCCGGAATCGATCCCGCCCGCGTCACGCATATCGTCCTCACGCACCTCCACCCTGATCACGCCAATGGCCTTGTGGACGACGACGGCAGGGCGGTTTATCCGAACGCGGAGATCCTCGTCCATGCGCAGGAGCTCGACTTCTGGATGGGTGAGAACGATGGTTCAGAACCCGATGCCGTGAAGCGCATGCGCGCCCGCAACAGGATCAATATGAAGCCATATCTGGAGCGCATCCGGCGCATGCGCGACGGCGAGGAAGTGCTCGGCTGCACCCCCATGCTGGCACCCGGACATTCGCCGGGCCACACCTGCTGGCGCATCGGCTCGGGCCGCGACGCCTTCATCGCCTGGGGTGATCTCGTGCATTTTTCCGCGATCCAGATTTCGCACCCGAATACGGCCGTGAAATACGATCTGGACCCCGACCTGGCGCGCAAGTCGCGCCTGCGCATGCTCGACATGCTCGCGGCGGACCGTCTTGCGGTCGCGGGCGCCCATGTGAATGCCCCGGGTTTGGGCTATCTCCGACGCAAGGGGGCGAGCTACGCTTTCGAGCCTGCCTGATATAAACTCCCTCATAGGGGGCTCGAATGCCGCGATCCGAAAGGAAGCAAAATGTCCAATCATTTTACCGGACTCAGTCTCGGCCCGCCTTTGGGCGACCAGAGACTCGACCTCTGCGACCTATACGCATTCCAGGCCCCCACCGATCCGTCCCGGACCGTCATCATCCTCAATGCAAACCCTAAGGCCGATGCGCTCCACCCTGACGCCATCTACCGCCTCAACATCGACAATGACGGAGATTTCCTGACCGATATCGCCATCAGCTACGTGTTCTCGCCGCCCCAAAACGGCACGCAGACTGTGAGCGTCTTTGTAGCGAAAGGCGCAGAAGCGCGCTCGGTCGAAGCGGTCGGGACGAAGATCATCGCCGATGCCGAGGTCTCCTTCGGAACGCGACCCAAAATCGTCCGGGCCGGCGTCTGGACGTTCTTCGCCGGCAGCCGC
>DASXIG010000210.1:0-10887 GCA_036498105.1 Xanthobacteraceae bacterium
GCGGCCGAGCTCGCCCACATCCGGATAGACGTGCACGAATGTCTGACGCGGGGCGGGTATGTCGAGGAGCGTGTAGCCCTGGGCGGGCTGCTCGCCCAACCGGCCGCCAATCAGCACGATCACATCGGCCGCTTTCACGCGCGCGACGAGCTTCGGATTCGGACCGATGCCGAGGTCGCCTGCATAGCAGGGGTGGTCGGGATCGAAGAGATGGGCGCGGCGGAACGTGGTTGCAACAGGAAGCGCGAAGCGTTCGGCGAAACGGTTGACCGCAGCGACCGCTGGCTCCGACCAGCGGCTGCCCCCGAGCAGCACAATCGGGCGCTCGGCCGCCCATAAGAGCTTCTGCAGCCGGCTCATGTCTGGCGCCCCCGGCCAGATCTCCACAGGCTCGAAGGCGGGGGCATCGGGCACGGCGATGCGTTCGACCAGCATGTCCTCGGGCAGTGCCATCACGACCGGGCCTGGCCGGCCGCCGCTCGCGGTGTAGAAGGCACGGGAAACCAGCTCGGGGATGCGCGCGGGGTCGTCGATCTCGGTGGCCCATTTTGCGATCGACCCGAAGACGGCGCGATAGTCCAGCTCCTGGAACGCTTCCCGCTCGCGCATGTCGCGCGCAACCTGCCCGACGAACAGGATCATCGGCGTGGAATCCTGGCGCGCAATGTGGAGCCCAGCCGAAGCATTGGTGGCGCCGGGTCCGCGAGTGACGAAGCAGATGCCCGGCCGTCCCGTCGCCTTGCCGCAGGCTTCCGCCATGATGGCGGCGCCGCTCTCGTGCCGGCAAACAGTGATTGCGATGTCGCGGTCGTGGAGGGCGTCGAGCGCCGCAAGATAGCTCTCGCCAGGAACGCAGAACGCGTGGCGCACGCCGTGGATGACGAGTTGATCGATCAGAACTTCGGCCGCTGTCCTGGTGCCGTCGTTGGCGCGCATTGGCAACCTCCTCAATTCAGAAAATTCATTAGAGCATGTCGGATTACGAGATTACAGTCCGGCCCTCACAAGGCGTGCGCCGCAATGAACAGCCGCGATGCCCAGGACGCAGTTCTGGCCTTTCTTGCCGATCCCGCCACCCATGGCGGCGCGGCAGTCAAGCGCATCGACACCCACGCAGCGGTAATCTTCCTGGCCGGCACGCGCGCTTTCAAGGTCAAGCGAGAGGTGCGTTTTCCTTTCCTCGATTACTCCAACCTCGAGAAGCGCAAAGCGGCTTGTGATTCGGAGCTGAGAATCAACCAGCCGTTGGCAGCCCAAATCTATCGTCGCGTGGTGCCGATCACGCGCGCTGCCGACGGCGGACTCAGGATTGGTGGGGATGGGGCACCGATCGAATGGGCAGTGGAAATGCATCGCTTCGACGACACCGCGACGCTCGACCGCCTGGCGCAAGCAGGCCGGATCGACGCCACCCTGGCGGATGCCATGGGCCGCGCCGTGGCGCGAATGCATGCGGACGCGCCGGCCGTCGAGCCGAGCCGATGGATCAACGCGCTTGCTGGCTACATCGAAGAGCACGCCGAGGCGTTCGCCGCCCTCCCGGAGCTCTTTCCTGGGCACGAGGTCGAAGCGCTTGCGGGTGCAAGCCGGGCAGAATATGCGCGCGTGCATTCGCTGCTCGTGGAACGCGGACGTCGCGGCTTCATCCGGCGCATTCACGGCGACCTGCATCTGGGCAACATCGTGCTGATTGATGGGCATCCTGTGCTGTTCGACGCCGTCGAGTTCAGCGAGCTCATCGCATCCGGGGATTTGCTGTACGATCTCGCTTTCCTGCTCATGGACTTGACGGAACGCGGGCTTCGACCAGCAGCCAATGTCGTGCTCAATCGCTATCTCACCGAGACCAGGCGCAGCGAGGACCTCGACGCGCTCGCGGCGCTGCCGCTCTTCCTGTCCATGCGGGCCGCGATCCGCGCAAAAGTAGCGGCCGCGCGGCTTGCCTTCGTCGTTCCGCAGGAGAAGCCCGCGGTCGAGGCGAGCGCGCGGCAATATTTCAGTTTTGCCCGCCGGTTCATCACGCCGGGGCGGCCCATGTTGCTCGCAGTCGGCGGACTCTCGGGCACGGGGAAATCCGTGCTGGCGCGCATGTTGGCAGCCGAACTCGAGCCTGCCCCGGGGGCGGTGGTGTTGCGCTCCGACATCGAGCGCAAGACGCTGTTCGGGAAGAGCGAGGCCGAAAAGCTGCCGAATGATGCCTACACGCCGGCGGTCACGGCGCGCGTTTTCGCCACGCTGGCTGACAAGGCACGGCGCGTGCTCGCCGCCGGCCATTCCGCCATAGTGGATGCGGTTTTCTCCCGACCCCAGGAACGCGAAATTATGGAGCAATCCGCCTCGTTGGTCGGAGTGCCTTTGCGCGCGCTGTTCCTTCAAGCCGACCTCGCGACGCGAACGACGCGCGTCGGCGAACGCGGTCTCGACGCCTCCGATGCCGACGCGGCAGTCGTGCGCAAGCAGGAGAGTTACGATCTCGGTCCGCTCACGTGGCGGCGCCTCGACGGCTCCGGCACTCCGGAAGAGACGCTCGGTCGCGCGCGGGCATTGCTTCGGGGCGATTAGCTATGTCTGCTCGGCAATGCGTCGCCTCCCGGTCATGTAGGCGCGGGCATCGTTGACCGCGTCGACTGCGATGAGGCGACCGTCGCGACGGTATTCGACGGAGAAACGCGCAGCTGCCGGATCCCCCTTGACCTCGGCCGCGTCGTGGCCGTCCATGATGCCGGCGATCTGAAGCTTGAGATCGTACTGATCGGACCAGAACCAGGGCACGGGGTCGTAAGGCTCCTTGTTGCCGCGGATAACCGCGGCCGCCATCTTTGCCTGATCGATGGCGTTCTGCACGCATTCGAGCCGTATTCGCCGGCCGTAGCGACGGCTGGGAAACCGCGCACAGTCGCCAACGGCGTAAACATCGGGCGCCGCGGTGGCGGCACGCTCATCGACCAGAACGCCGTCGTCGCAGGCAAGTCCCGCCGCGGCCGCAAGCTCATCGTTCGCGCGGGCGCCGGTCGCGATCAGGACGAGATCCACGGTCAGGAGCCCAACGGGTGCGAGATGCACCCCCAAAGCTGTTGCCGCCGGCTCGATCGCCACGAGCGATACGCCGAGCCTGATGTCGACACCACGGACGCGATGGACGTCGGCAAAGAAAGCGGCTCCCTTTTCGCCCATGACCCGCTTCATCAGCCGTGCTTCCGCTTCGACTAGCGTGACCTCGCGGCTCTCCCCGCGCATGGCGGAAGCGATCTCGAGGCCGATGTAACCGCCGCCGATGATCGCTATGCGGCGCGCATGATCGAGCGCGGGACGCAAGCGGCGGACATCTTCGATGTTTCGCAACGAGAAGACGTTGGCAAGCCCGATGCCCGGCACGGGAAGGGAACGCGCCCGCGTGCCGGTTGCGAGCACCAGCACGCCGTAATCGAGGTCGCGCCCGTCCCGCAGCAGGACCCGGCGTTGCCGCACGTCCACTTTTGCGGCTGCGGTCCCTGAATGCAGCTCGATCCCGTGATCGCGCCAGAAGCCGGTCGCGCGCAGGTAGAGCGATTCAGGGGAGCCTCGATCGGTGAGGAATTTCTTCGACAGCGGCGGACGCTGATAGGGAGGATAAGGCTCATCCCCGATGATGGAGATGGGCTTATCGAATGCGCCCTGCCGCAGGCTTGCGGCCAGCTGAGCGGCTGCCTGACCAGCACCGATGATGACGGCATTCTCGCGCATGAAGGGGTAGGTGACTTTCCCGGGGTTCTCGCCCGTATCGGCTCAGCCAAACCGCAATTGTTGAACCTCGACGTTATGACATTCCAGAGGGGGCATTGTGGATAACTGTTGGGCTGGCGGCGCCGTCATCAAACCGAAATGAAGACACCTTATGAGTGCATCCGTGGGCGCTGAGCCGCCATTTATTTCAGCGCCGCAAACCTGTCGGAGCCTCCTTTTTCGCCGCACACGCCGCTCCTTCAGGATTTTGGCCGGCTGGCACGCCGAGTTGCGTCAGTTCGTCCAGCCGGCCACTTTTTCTTTCCCGTGCGCATATCCCCGTTCACTGAACGAGTTCCAAACCCGCCACGCGGATTGGGGGCTGGAATTTCCCAGGATCACAAACTGAGTGCAGAGTCCTGGGGAGCGTCATCAGGCGGTCATCGAACCATCATAAACATCGGAGCGCTCTGCCGATTCTCACGGCCCACCCGATGAGCAAAACAACGACGCCGCGATGGCTGACTTCGAGCACACGATCACGGCGTTTGATTCGGAGCTGCAAGGTCTATCGCGCTGGATCGCCGAAATGGGCGGCCTCGTCGAACGACAGGTCGTGGAAGCGATCGAAGCCCTGAGCAATCGACATCGGGAGCGCGGAAGGCGGGTCGTTGCTGGGGACGCTGCGATCGACCTGATGCATCGCGAGATCGAGGAAGCTGCCGTGGAAATGATTGCGCGCCGGCAGCCGGTCGCTGTCGATCTGCGGCAAGCCGTCGCAATCCTGCGGATTGCAACCGAGCTGGAGCGCATCGGGGACCTCGCAAAGAACATCGGCAAGCGCATCGGAGCACTCGAGCGAGCACACCTCCCGCGGCAATTCATGGGAGGCGTGATTCACATAGCGACCCTCACCTTGGGCCAGCTCCGGGACGTGCTCGATAGCCTCGCCAACCGCGATGTGGCCAAGGCCATTGAGGTCTGGGCGCGCGATCAGGACGTCGATCGCCTCTACACGTCTCTGTTCCGAGAGCTGCTCACGCACATGGTGGAGGACCCCAGCACGGTTACTTATGCCGTCCATCTGGTCTTTTGTACGAAGAACATCGAGCGGATCGGCGACCATGCGACCAACATCGCCGAAGCCGTCTATTACATGGTCGAGGGTCGTACGCTTTCGGGGGAGCGTCCAAAGGCGGATCTTACTCCGATGGTACCCAGCAGCGGATCGCGAACGTTTTCCCTGACAGCGGCAATCGGCGAGACCACTTGATTAATAGAGCGAGCTGGTTTCATGGCAGGTGCATGAGCGGCTCGCCGACGCGAATCATCGCACCTTCGCCCACGTTCTCGCTCAGGGAGAAATCCCCGGGAGCAAATACCAGGATTGTGGATCCGTGCTGAAACCAGCCCATTTCCTCTCCTTTTGCAAAAGTTGCGTCGCAGGAAATTAGGTTCGGCCCGGAATACTTGAGGCTGAGCAGGACATCCGTGAAATGCAAGCGAATGCTGGCGACCAGCACCGCAGCAACCGGGACCAGCGTCAGGTAATGTCCGGTAGCTGCGAGCCTGGTTCTCAAGAGTGCGCGCTCGTTCTTGCAGAACAATCCTTCTATCCGCTTCAACGCAATCGGGTTGACGTTCCACGTATCGCCCGAGATGTAAGTGACCCGATCGACGCGGCAGTCGTGCGGGGCGTGGAAACGGTGGTACATGCCCGCGGTCAGGCGCAGGGTCACATACCGGCCGTTGCGGTGAGCCTCTATCAGCTCGCGATCGCACAGCAGGTCCCCAAGACTGTAGGGAAATCCCTTGATCTGATAGAGGGTCGTGTCGGCGATTGCGCCGCATGCGCCGACGATCGCATCGCAGGGGCTAACCAGGGTATTGGGATCCTGCTCGATCGGGCGTGCACCCTCCTTGAGCTCGCGGGTGAAACAGTCGTGCATGCTGCGGAATTCCGATTTCTTGGCCTCCTGCAAATCGAGATCCGAGAAGAATCGCCACAGGGCGATGGAGACATCCCGCACCAGAGGTTGCTCGATCTGGCTGAACCAACCCATGAAAAGCGTAAGCCAACGGCGGGGAATTCGGTTGGTGAGCAGAAAATTCAGGTCTTCCCGCGCGACCGTCCGTAGAAGCTGTGAGCGGAGCGTCATGCTACCGTAAAGTCAGAGGGCTAAAAGCTGATTCGATGGACTGGGGCAGCACGAGCTATGCATTCTATGGGGTTGGCGCTGCCGCGGTCGCGGCGTCCCTGGCGAGCCTGCGGCGGCGCCTGCAACTGTCGAACGCGAAGCATGCGTCCTTGACCGGCCATGCCCGGATAGCGCGGCAGCTGGCACGGCTGGTCCCGTTCTATGAATATGACGAGACCCGCTTCTTCTGCTCCGACGATGCGCCGCAGGAGATTGCTGCCCGGCGTCGGGCCGGCTTTATGCACCTCTCCGCGCTCTATCGGGAGCGCTTTGCGCAAACAGCGCTGCGCACGGCCGAGGTGGCGAGCGGTATCTCCGACCTCCAATTCACCGACGCCTACCGCGTCCCTTTCCAGTACAGCCGGTTCGTGCGCCAGCACCTGAACTCCGGCGTGTTCGTGCAATCCTCCCAAGGAGTGACGATCACTGACCTCGATGGCAATCGATTGTATGACCTTACGGGGTCGTACGGCGTCAATGTCTTCGGTTACGATGTCTACAAGGAAACGATCGAACGAGGGCTGCGGCGCGTTGCGGCGCTCGGCCCGGTGCTCGGCCGCTATCACCCCATCATCATGGGGAACGTGCGGCGCTTGCAGCAGATTTCGGGCCTCGACGAAGTATCTTTCCACATGTCGGGCACCGAGGCGGTCATGCAGGCGGTGCGGCTCGCGCGGTATCACACTCGCCGGTCGCACCTCGTCCGGTTTTGCGGCGCCTACCACGGCTGGTGGGGCGACGTACAACCCGGCGTGGGCAATCCTGTCCCGGCGCATGAGACCTACACGCTCAGGGATATGAGTGATGAGACCCTGCGCGTGCTTGAGACGCGACAAAACATAGCCTGCGTGCTGGTCAACCCGCTGCAAGCGTTGCACCCCAACGCGAACGCGCCGGCGGATTCTTCCCTCATCGATAGCGCTCGTAAAGCGCAATTCGACAAGCAGGCCTATGCCGAATGGCTGCATCGGCTGCGCGCAGTCTGCACCAGACAGAAGATCGTCTTGATCTTCGATGAGGTGTTCGTCGGGTTTCGGCTCGCGGCTGGCGGGGCGCAGGAGTATTTCGGGGTTCAGGCCGACCTCGTTACCTATGGCAAGACGCTGGGCGGCGGGCTTCCAATCGGGGTCGTCTGCGGACGCAAGCACTTGATGAAGCGCTTTCAGGAGGACCGGCCCGCTGACGTGTGCTTCGCGCGCGGGACGTTCAACTCCCATCCCTATGTGATGGCGGCGATGCACGAGCTTTTGCTGCACCTGGACATGCCGCAGACGCGCGAGCTGTACCGGGACCTGGATGACGTCTGGAACAAGAGGGCACGGCGGCTCAACGAACACCTGCGCGACGAAGGACTGCCGGTGCAGTTGGCAAACATGTCCACGATCTGGACCGTGTGCTACACCCAACCGTCGCGCTACAATTGGATGCTGCAGTACTATCTGCACGCCCAAGGATTGGCGCTGAGCTGGATCGGAACCGGCCGCCTCATCTTCAGCCTGAATTACACCGATCTGGACTTCAGTGAAGTAGCGGAACGGTTCGTGGCAGCTGCGCGCGCCATGGATAATGACGGCTGGTGGTGGAAAGACCCGGAAATGACCAACAGATCGATCAGACGCCGGGTACTGAAGGAGCTGATTGCGCATCGCCTTCGATCCACGCGCACGCATGCCGTGGATCGATTCGACTCACAGGCGGTTAGCTGACCCGCGGGAGCTCTTCGGCGTCGCCGTCGATCCAGTCGGCCCCGATCTCGGGATCTATAAGTTCACCCTTAAGCAGATAGAACGGCGCCTTGTAATAGAGCTTGATGTCGTGGAAAGGGTCGGTGAGGATTTTTGCGGCCCAGACCAGGCCCGTCTGCACGTCCTTTGCGAGGAACAATTGCACCATGCGAAACAACAGCCCGCCGGCTCCGATCACGAGCCAAATCTGGGCGACATGCCGCACGAATTCGGCCGGACTGGCGTGCGGCGTAAAAATTCCGAACAGTGTCGGATCAAAGTACAGCGGGAGCGGAGAGAGCGCCCAGATCGTCATGAGAACGACCTTGCGTTGGAGATTATAGCCGACCTTTATTTCTTCTTTGTATTCGTGGCTTGCGTCATTCACCACGTCGTAGTCGCGCGGCTCAAAGAAGAAATGGCCGATCTGCCGGCTGGTCATCGCAGCCAGCCAGCCCACCAAAGCGGCTACCGCCGGATCCTTGAAGATCATGACGTAGGCAAACAAGAAGCTCAGCGCGCTCACGAGATGGAGCGATTGATTGATCCGGCTGTGATGATAATAGCGATGATCATCCCACCGCTGCACTCTCAGAGTCTCAAGAAAACTGTCCATTTTGCCTCCCCGGCTTGGGACCATCTGTCGTTGGTATGGCGATTCGATGAATCTGATGTGACGGCCTTTGGCCGCAGTCAGAAATGATGCGATCAAATCGCGACGCGTTTTGCCGAATCATCGCAGACGATTGCTGCCGCTTGCGGGGTCTTGGCGAAGCGTATGAGGCAGAAATGCCCGAACGGCGGCATGACACGCCTTTCCACCAGCTCCATGCCGGCGCTTCGTGCGGCCCACCGTTCGTAGCGCTCCCAGGAAAATTCCGTGCGCCAGCCGAGCTTGCGTGCCGCGGGCGCAAACCATCTCTCCAACGCTCGGCGCAATCCTGCCTCCGCGCCCACGCGGCTGACCAGCACGATCTCGCCGCCCGGCTTCAAAATGCGGGCAAATTCGTCGAGCGTCGCCTCGGGATCCGGCACTGTGGTGATCACATACTGCGCCACCACGACGTCGAACGACGCGTCCGGGAAGGATAGATGCTCCGCATCCATCACCCACAGTCCTTCGACATTGCTGAGCCCGAGCTCGGCGACCCGCTCTTTCGCCTTGCGCAGCATCGGCTCGGAGATATCCACTCCGCACAGCCGGTTGCGCGTCGAATAGTCCGGCAGCGATATGCCGGTGCCGACGCCAACTTCAAGAATGCGTCCGCCGATGCGTTCGGCGGCGGCGACAGCCGCGTGCCGGCCGCGTTCAAACACTGCTCCAAATACCAGATCGTAGACCGGTGCCCAGCGCGCATATGCCTTTGCTATGGTTTCTTTGTCTAACTCGCTGCAGGACACATCCGTCATGATTTTCATCTCCTTCTCAGCTTCGAACGGCTGCAATGACAGCAGCTCCCGGGTTGATTTCAGTTCTGCTGGGAACCGCAACTTTCCGGACGTGCCCGATGAATTGACCCGCGCTGTTCTCCCAGGAGAATCTTAGCGCAAAAGAGCGGCAGGTGGCGCGTGGAATTTGAAGCGCATCCATGCAGGCGGCGCGCAGGTCCTCATTAAGAGCCCCGACGCCGTTCCCGCCGACGACATCCTTTGGACCGGTCACCGGGAAGGCGGCAATCGGAACGCCACTGGCGAGCGCTTCAAGCTGCACGACGCCGAACGTGTCGGTTCGGCTTGGAAAGACGAACACGTCCGCCGCGGCGACGTGCGCAGCCAAGGCGCCGTTTTCGAGCAGGCCAAGGAACTTCGCGAGCGGGAAACGGCGTTTCAGCACAGGCTCCTCCGGCCCCGAGCCGATGACGACCTTCGTGCCGGGAAGGTCGAGTGAAAGAAATGCTTCCAGATTCTTTTCAACCGCAACCCGTCCGACGGTGACGAAGATCGGCCGCTCGAACGGCAACTCGATCGCGCGATCTGGCCGGAACAGATCGGTATCCACCCCGCGGGTCCACATCACGAGATTGGAAAAGCCGCGCTGGCTCAACTCGGCCATGAGTGATGGAGTGGCGACCATCGTCGAGGCTGCCGCGGAATGGAACCGTCGGAGAGCCGAATAGACCCACGCTTCGGGGATGGGCACGCGCGCGGACAGGTATTCCGGGAACCGCGTGGTGTAGCTCGTGGTGAAAGGCCGCCCGCGCCTTCGGCAATAGCTGCGCACCATGTGCCCGATCGGTCCCTCGGTCGCGATGTGAATCGCATCGGGCTCGGCTTGCTCGATGCGACGAGCGATCTGGCGGGCCCCCGGCAACGCCACGCGCAAGCCCGGATAGGTCGGCACAGGAACGGTCCAAAATCCTTCCGGCGTGAGGAACTCAACGCTCACGCCCAACCGCCGCGCGCTGTGCGCGAGCGATGTCAAGGTGCGAACCACGCCGTTGACCTGCGGGCGCCAAGCGTCCGTTGCGACCAAAACCCGCATCAGGATGCTCTTGGCGCAAGCGGCTCAGCCATGTAGTTGCCGAATCGCATCGCGCGACATTGCGACTTTCATGTCTCAGTTTTGTGACGTGCGCTGGTACCTGCGAAAATATCATTTGTAGAATGCTTGTTTTTTGCACATGAACGGAGCCCGTCTATTCAGATCCGGCCACTTGTAACAATGCTGTCACACAGCGGTGGGAAGTTGCATACCCGATTCGCCTCCTGCAGTCGGACTCTTGCCCAGAGCTTATGCGCGACGTGAGCGTCATCAGGCGGGCGATAGCCGAGCGCGTGCCCTGGAACACGGTCGGCATCGCGATCAGCCTCCTGATCGTGGTGTTCGCGTTTGCCCTGCTGCTCAAGCTGTTGCACGGCATCGACGTCGGGAAAGTCGTTGCCGCGCTCAAGGCAAAGCCGCTCCAAGAGGTCCTGGTTGCCGCCGGTTTCGTTGCGCTGGGTTATCTCACCCTGACTTTTTATGACTTCTTCTCTCTGCGCACGATCGGTCGTGATGCCGTCCCCTACCGGGTAGCGGCGTTTGCCAGCTTCACGAGCTACACAGTCGGCCACAATCTTGGGGCGACCGTCTTTACCGCCGGTGCCATCCGGCTGCGCGTATATTCCGCCTGGGGACTGGGCATCGTGGATATTGCCCGAATGGCATTTGTCACCGGGCTGACGTTCTGGTTGGGGAATGCATTCGTGCTGGGCTGCGTCCTGTCATACGCACCCGAAGCCGCAAGCGCGGTCGATCAATTGGCGCCGTGGCTCAACCGGCT
>DASXIG010000211.1:0-9609 GCA_036498105.1 Xanthobacteraceae bacterium
CGCCGGGAGTTCCCGCTTGTGATCAAGGCTGACGTGCAGGGTTCGCTCGAGGCGATTACCGGCGCACTCGAGAAACTTGGTACGAATGAGGTGATAGCGCGCGTGCTGCATGGCAGCGTCGGCGGCATCACCGAGTCGGACGTTACGTTGGCGGAAGCGTCAGGCGCAGTGATCATCGGCTTCAATGTGCGCGCGCACAAGGAGGCCCGCGAAACGGCAGAGCGGGCTGGTATCGAGATCCGCTATTACAACATCATCTATGATCTCGTAGACGATGTGAAAAAGGCCATGTCCGGCCTGCTCGCGCCCTCGGTCAGAGAGACCACGCTCGGCAGCGCCGTCATACTTGAGATCTTCAAGGTATCGAAGGTCGGGAGCGTTGCGGGCTGCCGGGTCACTGAAGGAGCGGTCGAACGCGGGGCCAATGTGAGGCTGGTGCGCGACAATGTGGTCGTGCATGAGGGCAAGCTGTCGCAGCTGAAGCGTTTCAAGGATGACGCGCGGGAGGTGGTTGCGGGCCAGGAATGCGGGATGGCATTCGAGAACTACCAGGACATGCGGGTCGGCGATGTCATCGAATGCTTCCGGACGGAGACGGTGCAGCGCACTCTGTGATGGCACGCCATCATCGGGTTAAAGCTGAAGCGGGGCTCTCTCAACGGCAGCTCCGGGTAGGCGAGCTCGTGCGGCACGTGCTTTCCGACCTGCTTGCGCGCGGCGAGATTCATGATCCTGTAATCGAGCATCACATGATAACGGTGCCTGAAGTGCGCATGTCCGCCGACCTGCGGCTGGCGACCATTTACGTAATGCCGCTCGGAGGGCAAGACATCGAGCCTGTTATCGCGGCTTTGGACCGCAACAAACGATTCGTCCGCGGAGAGATCGCGCGGCGCGTCAACCTGAAGTTCGCCCCGGAGATCAGGTTTGCAATCGACCAGAGATTTGATGAAGCTGAACGAATAGAGGGGCTTTTGCGCACGCCGGCGGTGCGGCGCGACCTCAAGCGCGATGACGGTCAGAGTTGATGCAGGTACAGGTGGAGAAACCAATTGAGCGCCCGAAGGGCAAGCGCGAGCGGCGCGATGTGCACGGTTGGCTGATCCTCGACAAACCGACGGGGATGACCTCGACGAACGCGGTCAGCGCGGTGAAACGGTTGTTTCAGGCCAGGCGCGCCGGACATGCGGGCACCCTCGATCCTCTCGCCTCGGGTGTGCTGCCGATCGCGTTCGGAGAGGCCACCAAGACCGTTCCCTTCGTCATGGAGGGGCGGAAAACGTATCTGTTTACGATCCGCTGGGGAGAAGAGCGCGACACCGACGATGCTGAAGGCCGGGTCACGGCGATCTCGGCAGGGCGCCCCAGTGCCGCGAGCATTCGTGCCGTTCTGCCGCGCTTCACCGGCTCGATCGAGCAGGTTCCACCGCGCTACTCCGCAATAAAGATCGATGGCGAGAGGGCGTACGATATCGCCCGGGAAGGCGAAGTCGTGGAGCTCGCGGCCCGCCGCGTCGAGGTTCATCGGCTCGAGCTGGTCTCGATATCCGATCCGGATCACGCCAGTCTCACAGCCGAGTGCGGAAAGGGAACTTACATTCGGGCGTTGGCGCGCGACATGGGTCGTACGTTAGGATGTTGCGGCCACTTGGCATCCTTGCGCCGGACTGCTGTCGGCCCTTTCAACGAAACCAATGCCGTTGCGCTGCAAGCGCTGCCGCACCAAGAGGGGTCGATGCTCGAGACGGCAGGCGGGGACGAGCTCTGTTCCCTCTTGCCGGTCGAGGCCGGTCTCGCCGCCCTGCCAGCGCTGCACGTCAATACGGCGGACGCGGGCCGGCTCGCCCGGGGCCAATCTGTGCTGCTGCGTGGGCGAGATGCGCCATTACTGCGGGGCTGGGTGTCAGTGGCCTGCCAGGGTGCTCTTTTGGCTCTGGCCGAGGTGGACAAGGGCGAGCTGCGGCCTCGGCGCATTTTCAATCTACGCCGGACATGACGGGGAACGCACTTGTCCCGCGCCGCGGCATTGCTCGGGACGGCAAATTTCGCTGGCTTCTCGGCGGGATTTGCTATATTCCGCAGACTGCGCGGGCTCGTTGCCCGCGTTCATGATTATGGCGACCGTGCTGGACGGCATCCCGGCACTGGCCGCCAAAACATCCCAACCCGAAGACAGGAACAGGACCCCCCGATGTCGCTAACAGCAGGCCGCAAGGCCGAAGTCATCAAGACCTATGCGACCAAAGCAGGCGATACCGGTTCGCCCGAGGTGCAGGTGGCGATCCTTTCGGAGCGCATCAGTACTCTCACCGAGCACTTCAAGACCCACGTCAAGGATAACCATTCTCGGCGTGGATTGCTCAAGCTCGTGTCCCAGCGACGCCAGCTGCTCGATTATCTCGCGCGCATAGATAATGCGCGTTACAAATCTTTGATCGAGCGGCTGGGCATTCGCCGCTGAGTACGCGCGCGATGCGCGTTCCGGGCGGATACCGGATTCATCCGCCGTTTCATCCGGCAGCGAGCAGCTGCGGATTTTTACACGACGGGCGGAAAAGGCCGCTCGTCCGTTCAACGGAAGGTCGAGCGTCATGGCAGGATCGCTGGATGCTGTTTCTGAGCGCGGCGTCGCCGTGTTTCGCAGCGTCTCGCCGTCTTGCTTATGGCATTCGTACCTTCACAAAGTGAGTGAAAGACAATCGCAATGTTCGATATTCATCGTGTTGAGCTCGACTGGGGAGGGCGCAAGCTCGTCCTAGAAACCGGCAAGATCGCGCGCCAAGCCGACGGGGCGGTGGTCGCAAGCTACGGCGACTCGCGCGTGCTGGCGACCGTAGTAGCAGCGAAAGAACCGCGGGAAGGCGTCGATTTCCTTCCCCTGACTGTCGACTACCAGGAAAAGTTCTACGCGGCCGGACGCATACCTGGCGGCTATTTCAAGCGCGAAGGTCGTCCCACCGAGAAGGAAACCCTGGTCTCACGGCTGATAGACCGGCCGGTGCGGCCACTCTTCGCCGAAGGCTGGCGGTGCGAGACGCAGGTGATTGTCACCACGCTCTCGCACGATCTCGAGAACGATCCGGACATTCTAGCCATGATTGCCGCCTCCGCGGCGCTGACGCTGTCCGGCGCACCCTTTATGGGGCCGATCGGCGCAGCGCGCGTCGGCTTCATCAATGACGAATACGTGCTCAACCCACAGCTCGACGAGATGACCGAGAGCCATCTCGACCTGGTGGTCGCCGGCACGCAGGACGCTGTGTTGATGGTCGAATCGGAAGCGAAGGAGCTGACCGAGGACCTCATGCTAGGCGCTGTGATGTTCGGTCATCGGCACTTCCAGCCGGTGATCGATGCCATCATCAGGCTTGCGGAAAAGGCCGCCAAGGAGCCGCGCGATTTGCAGGTGCCCGATACCGGCGCACTCGAGCAGGAGATGCTCGGCCTCATAGAGCCTGATGTGCGCGCAGCCTACGCGATTGCCGACAAGCAGCAACGCCACAGCATGCTCGATGCGGCGAAAGCCAAAGTGCTGGCGCATTTCTGCCCGCAGGGAGCGGAAACCCCGACCTATCCCAAGCAGCAGGTGGCGAATGTCTTCAAGGCCATCGAAGCTCGCATCGTGCGCTGGAACATTCTCGAGACTGGCCACCGCATCGATGGGCGCGACGTGAGAACCGTGCGTCCGATTGTCTCTGAGGTGGGCGTGTTGCCGCGTGCCCACGGCTCCGCGCTGTTCACGCGCGGCGAGACGCAGGCCCTTGTGGTCGCCACCCTAGGTACCGGCGAGGACGAGCAATGGGTCGATGCCCTGCAGGGAACCTACAAGGAGACCTTCCTTTTGCACTACAATTTCCCGCCGTTTTCTGTCGGTGAAACCGGGCGGATGGGCGGACCGCGTCGCCGCGAGATCGGGCATGGCAAGCTCGCCTGGCGTGCTATCCATCCCGTACTGCCCCTGCACCATGAATTCCCGTATACGCTGCGCGTGGTCTCGGAAATTACCGAGTCAAACGGCTCCTCGTCGATGGCCACCGTGTGCGGAACCTCGCTCGCGTTGATGGATGCGGGCGTTCCTCTGAAGCGTCCGACCGCCGGGATTGCCATGGGTCTCATCCTAGAGGGGGAGCGGCATGCCGTGCTGTCCGACATTCTTGGCGACGAGGATCATCTCGGCGACATGGATTTCAAGGTGGCCGGCACGGAGCGCGGAGTGACATCTCTGCAAATGGATATCAAGATTGCCGGCATCACCGAAGACATCATGCGCGTTGCGCTCGCGCAGGCCAAGGAGGGGCGCATCCACATCCTTTCCGAGATGTCCAAGGCATTGACCCACCATCGTGCGCAGCTGGGCGAGCACGCCCCGCGCATCGAGGTGTTCAACATTCCGGTGGATAAGATCCGCGAGGTGATCGGTTCAGGCGGCAAAGTGATCCGCGAGATCGTGGAAAAGACCGGAGCCAAGGTTGACATTGCCGATGATGGCACCGTGAAGGTTGCATCCGCCAACGGCGACGCCATGAAAGCGGCCATAAACTGGATCAAATCCATCGCGTCGGAGCCGGAGGTCGGTCATATCTACGAGGGCACCGTCGTGAAAGTCATGGATTTCGGCGCTTTTGTGAACTTCTTCGGCGCGAAAGACGGGTTGGTGCATATCAGCCAGCTAGCGCAGCGGCGCGTTCAGAAGGTGACCGATGTCGTCAAGGAAGGCGATAAGGTGAAGGTGAAGCTGCTCGGGTTCGACGAGCGCGGGAAAGTGCGCCTTTCGATGAAAGTCGTCGATCAGACGACTGGAGAGGACCTCGAAGCCAAGCAAAAAGCCGACCCTGAACAGCAGGCCGCCGCAGGCGGGGAATAGAGATCAAAGCGAGCTTTTCTGGTATCGGCTCTAACGCGCATTATTGCGCGGCATCCTTGGCATGCTCGCGATTGCTGGTCTCGGGATCCGCTCCGTTCTTCAGGGCGGAAGGGTGAGGCATGGTGATGATGTTGTATCCTGAATCAACAAAATGGACATCACCTGTAACTCCGGTAGAGAGGTCCGAAAGCAAATAGACGGCGGCGCCTCCTATCTCGTCGAGAGTGACGCCACGACGAAGCGGCGAATGGCGCTGTTGAAAGGCGAACATCTGCCGTGCGTCGCTGATGCCGGCTCCGGCGAGCGTGCGAACCGGTCCGGCTGAGATGGCATTGACGCGAATGCCTACGGGCCCGAAATCAACTGCCAGATAACGCACCGAGGCCTCCAGCGCCGCCTTCGCAACCCCCATGACATTGTAGTTCGGCATCGCGCGCTGCCCGCCATTGTAGGTGAGCGTCAACATAGCCCCGCCGCCCGGCATCAGCGCCGCAGCACGCCTGGCTGCTTCGGTGAATGAGAAGCAAGAGATAACCATTGTGCGAACGAAGTTCTCGCGCGTGCTGTCGGCGTAGCGTCCTTTGAGCTCATTCTTGTCGGAGAACGCGATGGCATGGACGAGGAAGTCCAGCGACCCCCACTTTGCCCCGAGGCTCGCAAAAGCAGCGTCGATCGAAGTAACCTGCTCGACATCGCATGGCAGGATCAGCGAAGAGCCGATGGATTGTGCCAACGGCCGAACCCTGCGACCGAGCGCATCGGATTGATAGGTGAAGGCGAGCGTCGCGCCTTGTGCGGCGAGCATTCTCGCGATGCCCCAGGCTATGGAGTGGTCGTTTGCGACCCCCATGATCAGCCCGCGCTTGCCTTGCATCAGTTGCGTCATTGTCATCGGACCTGCCCCCTACCCGCCGCCGCTCCTGCACAAGCACGTTTGGCCGTCAGCCCCTCAGGCATCGAGACGCTTGAACACCACCGAAGCGTTGGTGCCGCCAAAGCCAAACGAATTTGACAGCACGCAGCCGAGCTTCACGTCATCGCGGCGCTTGCGCATGATCGGCATATCGTTGAATGCGGGATCGAGCGTCTCGATATTGGCGCTTTCGCAAATGAAGCCATTGTTCATCATCAGAATACAGTAGATCGCCTCTTGCGCTCCCGCAGCTCCAAGGGAGTGCCCCGTGAGGGACTTTGTGGCGGCAATGGGCGGGCAGCCGTCCCCGAAGACTTCCCGGATGGCCTCTATTTCCTTGAGATCGCCGATCGGCGTCGAGGTCGCGTGAGGGTTGATGTAGTCAACCGGTGTTGCGATGTCTCGCAGCGCCATCCGCATGCAACGCACCGCCCCCTCCCCCGAGGGAGCAACCATGTCGAACCCATCGGAAGTGGCGCCATACCCCGCGACTTCGGCGTAGATGCGGGCGCCCCGCGCCCTGGCATGCTCCAGTTCCTCCAATATCAGCACGCCGGCGCCGCCTGCGATTACAAACCCATCGCGGTCCACGTCATAGGCACGGGAGGCCTTTTGCGGTGTCTGATTGAAACCCGAGGACATGGCTCCCATCGCGTCGAACAGAACGGACAAGGTCCAGTCGAGCTCCTCGCAGCCGCCGGCAAAAATCACCTCCTGTTTGCCCATCTGGATCAATTCCATCGCGTTACCGATGCAATGGTTGGAAGTTGCGCAGGCCGACGAGATCGAATAATTCACGCCCTTGATTTTGAACCAGGTGGCAAGCGTAGCGGAGGCGGTTGAGGACATGGCCTTGGGTACCGCGAACGGCCCAACCCGTTTCGGGCTCTTGCTGCGGGCGGTATCGGCGGCCTCCACGATCGTGCGCGTCGAAGGTCCACCGGATCCCATGATGATGCCGGTCATCTCATGCGATATTTCGCTCGGTTCAAGTCCCGCGTCGCGTATCGCCTGCTCCATGGCGATATGATTCCAGGCCGCACCGCCACCGAGAAATCGCATTGCGCGGCGGTCAATCGCCGCGTCCGCATCGAGAGAGGGCGCGCCGTGCACCTGACAGCGAAAGCCCAGCTCGGCATACTTATCGGCACGCGAAATGCCGGATTTGGCCTCGCGCAGGCTGGCTAGAACCTCTTGGGTGCTATTGCCGATGGATCCAACGATGCCCATTCCGGTTACGACGACGCGCCTCATCGATTCCTCGTGTGCATGGCACCGGACCCCAGGCGTAACCGAGCCCGAAAATGGTGATTGCGCAAATCTGGGCGCGGGAGCCCAACCTCGCTTGCGCCATCAGCCCCCGCTCGGCTGCAGCATGGCCTCGTCGCGAAACAATCCGACCTTGAGGTCTAGCGCCTGGTAGATGATGGATCCATCGGCGGAGAGCCACCCGTCTGCAATCCCCAGCACAAGCTTGGACCGCATCACTCGTTTTACATCGATCCCGTAGACGACATTCTTGACGCTAGGCAGGACTTGGCCGGAAAACTTCAGCTCGCCCAACCCGAGCGCACGCCCTCTTCCCGGAGCCCCAAGCCAGCCCAAAAAAAAGCCGAGTAGCTGCCACAGAGCGTCCAGCCCCAGGCATCCCGGCATGACCGGGTCACCCTTGAAATGGCAAGGAAAAAACCAGAGATCCGGCCTCAGATCGAGGACGGCGCGCACCAGGCCTTTGCCGTATTTGCCGCCCGCTTCGGCAATCTCGGAGATGCGATCGAACATCAACATGGGAGGCAGCGGCAACTGGGCATTACCGGCACCGAACAATTCGCCTCGTGCGCAGGCTAATAGCTCGTCATAACCGAAACTTGCGGGTCGGTTTTCCATTCGCCTCACATCCGTCGCGGCCCTGCCGGCCATGGCTCGAACTCCTAACATGGCCCGTCCAAGCGGCAAAGGCGGTTGCGCTCTGGCGGGCGCACCCGCCGCTAGCGCAGATCCGTCACCACATCGACTGTCGGCTCCCTTGGCGGTCGTTGCGGTCATCGACGACCAGTTTGCATCCGCCAAGCAATATGTTACGGATGTAACAATATCCGTCGTATTCTCAAGAGGTGTACGTGCTCCATGCTACCGCATAAGATCGTTGGCACAAGCATTAGTGGCTCGGCGGACAGTATTGCCGGCGGGGATGCTCGACCTGTCCGAACCGGTTGTCCATGGCACGATGTGAGAGCCATGTTGCGCGCGGTTGGCTTGCGGCCGACCCGGCAGCGCATGGCGCTAGGGTGGATGTTGTTTGGGAAAGGCGATAGACACGTTACCGCCGAGATACTTTACGAGGAGGCACACTCCGCGAAAGTGCCGGTCTCCCTGGCGACGATCTACAACACCCTGCATCAATTCACGGACGCGGGATTATTGCGCCAGGTAGCCGTCGACGGATCCAAGACGTACTTTGACACGAACGTCTCTGAACATCACCACTTTTTCATCGAGGGCGAGAACGATCTCCTCGACATTCCGCATTACGAGGTGGTGGTGGGCAGAACTCCGATCCCGCCCGAAGGGTATGAAGTCGCACGCATCGATGTGGTGGTGAGATTGCGCCGCAAGGCCCGTTGAGCACCGCGGATCACGGCACGTTCTCATTCGAGTATACGCCCCAAAGCTGGTCCTGGACCACCCAGCCGTCAAAATGCGGCCCCGAGATGCGACACCAGTTGGCGGCGCAATGCTTCACCTGGGCGAGCACCCCAGCCTGCAGCTGCGCGAGGACGGGGCTGCTTCCGCCGCTCTTCTCATACAGCGGAACGAGCTGGCTTTTGTCCTTGGGGGCAACCAGCGCTGTGCGCTTGCCCGACAGGAGGGAGTGATAGACCCACCCCTCTGATCCCTCCCAGTCGCGAATTCGCCGCCAGTTGTCCGATTCCGCGGTTATCTCAACAGGGAGCCCGGAGCGGGTATAAACGAAGGTCACCTCGTGGTCCCGGGTCGGTCCCGCGCGTACATTGACCCGATCGGGTTTGAGGCTGACGAATCGCGGCACGGGCAGGCCACTCCTCGGACCAGTGGGTGTTTCCGCATTGGCTCGAACGATGCCCACCAGCACCGCCGCGCCTGCTGCGGCAAGCAACCGGCAAATCCACGCGGCCTGTGAAAGGCGGTCCAGGAGCATCGTTCGATCATGAGCCGAGTTTCAGCGCCACTCGGCGGCGAGCCAGCGCGGTCACAGCGCAGTGCGCTTGTGTTCGCGCTTTCATCTGTTAGAGAAACCGCAAGCCCGCCGCCGCAACCGAGTTTCCGGTACGCCGGTTAAAGAGACCTAAATGGGGAAGGCGACGCTTTCACCGGCAATACGGGCCGGCTAGAGTAAATCATGGCAAACCGCAAGAAGCCGCTTGTCGTGGTCACGCGCAAGCTGCCGGATAGAGTTGAAACGCGCATGCGCGAGCTTTTCGACGCGCAGCTTAATCTCGACGACAAGCCTCTGACCCTCTCTGAGCTCGCCGACACCATGAAAAACGCGGATGTGCTGGTCCCCACCGTGACCGATCGCATCGACTCGGCTGTGCTGAGCAAGGCCGGAGACAGGCTCAAGCTGATCGCCAATTACGGCAACGGGGTCGACCACATCGACGTCGCAACCGCGCTCAGCCGCGGCATCACGGTGACGAATACGCCGGGAGTCCTTACCGAGGACACCGCCGACATGACCATGGCGCTGATCCTTGCGGTTCCGCGCCGGCTGGCTGAAGGCGCCGCTGTTTTCATCGACGACAAGGCCTGGAGCGGGTGGTCGCCCACGTGGATGCTGGGCCACCGGATTTGG
>DASXIG010000212.1:0-13468 GCA_036498105.1 Xanthobacteraceae bacterium
CCCATCTTGGCAGCGGTCATGTGCGACCGCGACAACAGACCGGACATATGATCGCAAGCGATCCGTCCGCACGCTGCTGCCGTTCTTGCAAGCCGGGGGCCGTCCACATATGGGTCCCGGATCTTCCCCCGGGTCAAGCCCAGGGTCGTCCGGGACACGATAGACTCTACGAACAGGATTGTGCCCGCGATTGCGTCACTCGGCCGCCTGGATCAGCGGCTGGTCGGGGCGGCGGTGCGCGACGCGCGGCCTGCCCATGAGCCAGGCCTGGAAGCGGTCGAGGTAGAGATACACGATCGGCGTCGTGAACAGCGTCAGCAGCTGGCTCGGCGCGAGGCCGCCGACCATGGCGTAGCCGAGCGGCTGGCGCAGCTCCGATCCCGCCCCGTGTCCGAGCATCAGCGGCATGCCTCCGCACCAGCAGCGCGGCAAGGACGAGCAGAGGCTCGTTCGCGAGCGAGGTTTGGAAGGCGCTGCGGCGGGTTACGCCGGCAAATCGGCTCAGCCGACTTGCCGGCTAACCCGCCCTACGGTACGGGAGGCGGAATGAACGATCTGGTGGAATTTCTTTGCACGGGCGAGCATCCGGTCGAGGTGAGCTCGCGCGAAAAAACCATTGCCGGGGTGAAGGAAGCGGTGGAGCTCGGTCAGGTCCTGGTGAAGTTCACCGATACCAAGGGCGGCACCGAGATCGGCATCCCGGTCGACCGCGACCGTTCCGATCTGCGCGGCCTCGAGGGCGGGAACGGGCCATCCGAGATCAGGCTGGTAGGCGACCTGACCCTCGACTATGTTCCCGTGACCTGCATCGCCCGCATCGATCTTACGACTCTGCACGGCGAGGGTCATCTGGAATTGCGGGAAGAAAAGTCCGGCGCTGCCGGCGCATCATCCAGCTGATGGAATGAATGCCCTACCTGCGGCGGCAATCGCAAATGAAGGCAGGGCTGAGCATGTGGCCCCTGGGTCCCGGCTCTCGTTTGTTTCGGGCTAAGAAGCCCTCACTGCACTCGGCCGGGACACGAGATGTTTCGTGTCCCGGACGAGCGAGCCCGGCTGGCCGGGCGAGCGAAGATCCGGGACCCAGGGGCCCCGTGCTGAGCCCTTGGGCCAGATGCCATAGCCCTTGACCGTCACTCCCGTCGCGACTGGCGCATCATGTCGGCGAAGCGCTTGAACAGATAGTGGCTGTCGCGAGGGCCGGGCGAAGCCTCGGGATGGTACTGGACCGAGAACACCGGCTTGCCCGCGAGCGCAAGCCCGCAATTCGAGCCGTCGAACAGCGACACGTGCGTTTCAACGACATTGCCGGGAAGCGTCGCGCGGTCGACGGCAAAGCCGTGGTTCATGGACGTGATCTCGACCTTCCCGGTAACGAGATCCTTTACGGGGTGATTGGCGCCATGGTGGCCCTGATGCATCTTGACGGTCCTGGCTCCGACTGCAATCCCGAGCATCTGGTGACCGAGGCAGATGCCGAACGTGGGAATGCCTTCCGCGATGATCTGCCGAATCACCGGGACGGCATATTCGCCGGTGGCGGCCGGGTCGCCCGGGCCGTTGGAGAGAAAGACGCCGCCGGGCTGGAGCGCGATAATGTCCGCCGCGGACGTCTGCGCCGGCACGACAGTGACCTTGCAGCCGTTGCCGGCGAGCTGCCGCAGGATGTTGCGCTTGATGCCGTAGTCGATCGCGACCACGCGAAATTCAGCGTCTTGCCGGCGGCCATATCCCTTGCCCCATTCCCAGCCGGTCTCGTCCCACTCGAAGCGCTGTCCGGAGGTGACCATGGGCACGAGATCCATGCCGATGAGGCCCGGCCATTCCCGTGCTTGCTTCCGCAAGAGCTCCAGATCGAAGCGGCCGGATGGCTCGTGCGCGATCACGGCATTGGGCATGCCCCCGACGCGAATGCGGCTCGTAAGCGCGCGCGTGTCCACGCCGCCGAGCCCGATCACGCCGCGTGCCTTGAGCCAGTCGTTGAGGTGACGCGTTGCGCGGTGGCTCGACGGCGCCGTTATGGCTGAGCGGAGAATGACGCCGCGCGCGCCGGGGGTCGCGGCCATGTTCACGGTCTCGATGTCCTCTTCGTTCGTCCCCACATTGCCGATGTGTGGGAAGGTGAAGGTGATGATCTGGCCGGCATAGGAAGGATCCGTGAGGATCTCCTCATAGCCGGTCATGGCGGTGTTGAAGCACACCTCGCCGACGGCATGTCCCTCGGCGCCGAAACCAAAGCCTTCGAGCACGGTGCCGTCGGCGAGCACAAGGAGGGCCGTGGGCTTGCGCTCGATCCACGCTTCCTGCGCGCTCGCATGCTCGGGTTGTTTCTCGCGCATCGTCAGCATAAAAGTTGATTTCTTGTTCCTTGCTCGAGCGAGCCTGCTGCCGTTCGAGTCCGCAACGTGCGAAGGCCATAGCCGTGCTGCGTGGGGAGATCAACAGGAGGTCTGATGAGGTTCGGGCGCGCGGTGCGGGCGATCGATCTTGCTCACATCTTGATCGGCATCTTTCTGCTTGCGGCTCCCGGACCGGCCACCTCGGCGCGGGCGCAAACGCCGCAGGCGGAACCAGCTCCCGCCCAAGCGCTCGAATCGATCAAGACCTCGGTCGATGAGATAGAAGCGGCGGTAGACCGGGAGGACATCACGGCGGAGGCACTCGCCGATCTGCGCGAGAAGCTCAACGCCACGACCGAAACCCTGCATGCCCGCATCGACGAGCTCGAGCCGAAAGCCCGCGAGGCGGAGGAGCGTCTCAAGCAGCTCGGCCCCGCGCCCGCCAAGGATGCCCCGCCGGAGAGTCCGGAGATCGCGAATGAGAGAGAGGAGCTCACGGCAAGCTTCAGTGAGCTCGACGGGCTCTTGAAGCAGGCGCGCGTAATATCGGTCAGGATCGATCAGTTGAGCGAGCGCGTAGCGCAGAAGCGCCATGCGCTCTACGCTCGGGAGCTGCTTGCGCGCACCCCAAGCGCGCTCGATCCCTTCTTCTGGATGGACGTCTGGCGCGCCTGGCCCTTGGAGCTGCGCCGTGCAACGGGGGTGTTTCGTGCCTGGGCCGACGACCGCCTCAATGGCGCCCGCGGCGCGGCAGCCATTTTCATCCTGATCGGGATCACGGCCGTTGCGATTGCATTGACGCGCTGGTGGTTTCCTCGACTGTCCGCCGGCCCCTACGAGACCGACCCTGCAAAGGCCTGGGCAGCCCTGTGGATATTCCTGTGGCTCGCCGCACGCACCCCGATCGCGAGCCTTGCGGTTCTTTTGGGGTGGGAGGTGATCGGGCTTCTGACGACGCGGGTGGAGCAGATCGCCCAGGGCCTCGTCGCGGGCATCGCGGCGGCCGCTTTCGGCCACGGCGTCGCGCGCGCGCTGTTCGCGATCGAGCAGCCGGAACGCCGCGTGATGCGGGAAGACGACGCGACCGCGCGCTGCTTTCACAATCACCTGCTGTGGGCTTCGCGCGTGCTGGGCGTGATGGTCCCGCTGCAAGTCGTGCACAAGGTTCTGTTCGCGCCGCTGGTCATCACCGTCGCCACCAACGTGCTGTTCGCAGCCATAGTGGCGGGCTTCCTGATTCATCTGGCGTTTCGGCTTGGGCGGATCAAACAAGCGGGGGGCGGCGGCTTGATCGTCGCCACCTGGACGCACCCTCTCGCGTTGCTGGTCGCCGCGCTCATCTTTGCGGCCCTCATCGCGGGCTACACGGGGCTCGCCGCTTTCGTGGCGCTGCGGGTGATCGTCGCGGCAGCCGTGTTCGGAGCGCTTTATCTGCTCTCCACCGTCACCCACACCCTGTTTGCCGGCGTCGGCGAGGAGAGTGTCACCGGCCGGAGGCTTGCGGCGCGCCTCGGCGTGAGCGCGCGCAGCCTGGGACTGAGCGGAGCCCTGGCGTCGGCCGTCATCCGCGTGATGCTGATCCTGCTCGCGTTCTTCCTCATCATCGGCCCCTGGGAAGTGTCGACGGCCGACCTGTTCGACACTGTCCGCAACGTTCCATTCGGGTTCAAGATCGGGGAGATCCGCCTGTCGCTCGGGGCGCTCCTCGCCGCCGCGGTGATCCTGGGATTGCTGCTGATCCTCACCCGCATCGCGCAGCGCTGGCTCGAAGCGGAGCTCCTGCCGCGGACCACGATCGAGCCCAGCCTCCAGCTCTCGATCGTGACCATCTTCGGCTATCTCGGGGCGATCACGGCCATTGCGCTCGCGCTCGCGGGTCTAGGCGTCGACCTGCAGAAGATCGCGCTGATCGCGGGCGCGCTGTCCGTGGGCATCGGCTTCGGCCTGCAATCCATCGTCTCCAACTTCGTATCCGGCCTCATCCTGCTGACCGAGCGGCCCATCCGGGTGGGCGATGCCATCGTGGTGAAGGGCGAAGAGGGATGGGTGCGGCGCGTGCGGGTGCGCGCGACCGAGATCGAGACCTACGACCGGGCCAGCGTCATCATCCCGAACTCGGATCTCATCAGCGGCGTGGTCAAGAACTGGACCCGCGCCAACAAGATGGGGCGGGTCGTCATCAAGGTCGGCGTGGGGTACGACAGCGACCCCGCGCTGGTGCGCGACATCCTCGTCGAGATCGCGCGCACCCACCCGCAGGTTGTTGCTTCTCCATCGCCCGCCGCCCTCCTGCTCGGCTTCGGCGACAGTGCGCTGGAATTCGAGCTGCGCTGCATCGTCGGCGACGTGGAGAAGGCCTTGTCGGTGAAGAGCGACTTGAATTTCGCGATCGTCAGCAAGTTCCGCGCCGCCGGAATCGAGATCCCATATCCCCAGCGCGAGTTGCGCTGGCGCGCGGGCGAGGCGGGGAAGGGCGGTGGGTCCTCTTCGTAGCGGCGAACTCGATATCGTGTCCCGGACGAGTGCAGCGAGCGCTCTTGCGCGAGCACACGAGATCCGGGACCCAGGAGCCGCTGGCTCCGAGCGCGGGGCCCCTGGGTCCCGGATCTTCGCGCCGCCGGGCGGGCCCGGCGTCGCTCGTCCGGGACACGATCGATCACAGGGCGAGCTCGTAGCTCAAATCGCGCCACTGCGGATTCATTTTCTCGATCAACGCGAGCTTCCAGGTGCGATCCCATCGCTTCAATACGCGTTCCCGTGCACGCGCTTCGAGAATGGATGCGAATTCCTCAAAATACACGAGCTTGTCGACCCCGTACTTTCGCGTGAAGCCGGGGACAAGCTTTCCCTTGTGCTCGCTCATGCGCCGGACAAGGTCATTCGTGACGCCAACATAAAGCGTCCCATTTCGTCGGCTCGCGAGAATATAGACAAAATAAGACCCCATCATTGTTCGCAAGCCTCCAACCGCTCCTCTTTGATCATACTTCGTGTCCCGGACGAGTGCAGCGAGCGCCCTTGCGCGAGCGCACGAGAGCCGGGACCCAGGAGCCGCTGGCTCCGAGCGCGGGGCCCCTGGGTCCCGGATCTTCGCGCCGCCGGGCAGGCACGGCGTCGCTCGTCCGGGACACGTGTCGCAGCTACGGCGGGGCGGGCTTGCGGGTGCCAGCGCTGGGCAGGGCGACGGCCTTGCTCGCCGTGACCGCCAGCAGGAAGAAGAAGCCGAGCTCCACGAGATTGAGCGGGTCCGCAATGTAGAAGCTGAACTTTGGCGGAAACAGAAAATACGCGGCCGCCAGCCCGCTGATGAAGGAAGTGAAAACGGCGACCGTGCTGCCGTAGTGCATCGCGATGACGATGGTGGGCAAGAGATATCCCAATACCAGGTGCTCCGGCGCCAGATGGGAGCTCAGCGCCAGCAGGACGAAGGTCGTGAGCAGCACCGCCGTTGCAGCGACCACCACGGAGGTCACCCATGCGAGCGGAGGGGGCTCGTCGGCGCGCGCCTTGAGCCGCCGGCCTTCAGCAAGCCACACCGTCAACAACGATGCAAACACGTAGAGCGAAAGGCTGACGCTTTCGTCCCGGGTCGGCTGATCGAAGGACAACAGCGGGCCGGGAAAGTCCGACCATACCATAACGAGACTCAGCACCAGGGCGAGCAGTCCCGCGGCCGTGCCGCCCATGAGGGCGGAAAGAAGGATGGCCGGGTAGTAGGACACGAGCGGCAGCATCTCGCCGCCCAGCCACCCGAAGCCCGCGCGAATGAGCGTAGCCAGGCCGATGCAAACAACAGCCGCGACGTAGCCCGCCAGCGGATTGGCGAGGAGCCGCTTCCATCCTGCGCGCATACGCGGCAATCGCGCGGCGTCCTCCGGCATCCGCTCCGCGCTCGGTGCATCGAAGGAGCGATATCGCGCAGCGGTCCAGATGATGACCATGGCGGCCGCGACGTAGAGACCGCAGTTGACAGCAGGGCCGAATGTCGTCGCTTGCGTCTCGAAGGAATGCCAGTCGAATGCCCACCAGAGCAGGAGAGCGCTCACGCCCACGGCCAAGAGGCCGGCGCGGACGCCGCCGAACAGGGCCGCGACGAACACTGCCGGGTTGTAGAGAATGGATGGCGTAATGCCGCGTGCGAACTGTGCAAAGGCCAAGTGCGCCGCGGCTGCCCCGGCCACGCAGGCGAGCGCGAACAGATAGGCGGCCGGGGATCCCGCCCGGAGACCCTCGCGGCCCAACCTCGACCATGTCTGACGCAAGGCGGTCTCCTGCGTTCTTACGCAGCTACTCCTTTCAGCGCGGATTCGGAGGAGCGCCGAAATCAAGGGGCGGGAGCATGTCAGGCTGCGGGATGTCGATCCTGATCTTGGAGGGATCGAGCGTGGTTGCGCGCTCGATCCAGTAGCTCACCGATCCCGGCCAGAAGATCACGATCACCACCAGGATCACCTGCAGCACAACCCAGGGAATGGCGCCCCAGTAGATCTCCGACGTCTTGATGCTGCGCGGCGCGATGCCGCGCAGATAGAACAGCGCAAACCCGAAGGGCGGGTGCATGAAGCTCGTCTGAATGTTGGCGCAGATGAGCACGCCGAACCAGATCAGGTCGATGCCGAGCCGCTCGGCCGCAGGCGCCAGCAAGGGGATGATGATGAACGCGATCTCGAAGAAATCGAGAAAGAACGCGATCACGAAGATGAAGGCGTTGGTGAAGATGAGAAAGCCCACCTGACCGCCGGGCAGCGCGGTCAGCAAGTCCTCGATCCAGACCTTGCCGCCGACCCCCTGGAACACCAGGCTGAAGGTGCGCGCGCCGATCAGGATGTAGACGACCATGGCGGTGATGCGCATGGTGGTCGACATCCCCTCGTACAGGAGCTTCCAGGTTAGGGTGCCGTAGAAGGCGGCGAGCGCGATGGCGCCGACGACCCCCATGGCTCCGGCCTCGGTCGGGGTGGCGAGCCCCAGGAAGATGGTCCCGAGCACGAGAAAGATGAGGCCGAGCGAGGGGATGATGCCGCGCAGGCATTTCAGCAGGAGCGCCCAGCCATGGAGCGTGCGCGCCTCGAGCGGCAGCGCGGGCACGTCCTTCGGCCAGATGAGGCTGACGATCAGGACCCAGATGCAGAACAGCGCCAGCTGGATGATGCTGGGCCCAATGGCGCCCGCATACATGTCGCCGACGGAACGGCCGAGCTGGTCGGCGAGCACGACCAGGACCAGCGACGGCGGGATGAGCTGGGTGATGGTGCCGGATGCCGCGATGACGCCCATGGTGTGGCGGGTCGAGTAGCCGTATTTGAGCATCGGCGTCATCGAGATCACGCCCATAGCGATGACGGAGGCCGCCACCGTGCCGGTGATGGCGCCGAGAATGGCGCCGACGAAGATCACCGCGTAGGAGAGACCTCCGCGCACCGGCCCGAACAATTGCCCGATGGAATCGAGCAGGTCCTCGGCGAGCCCGCAGCGCTCGAGAATGGCGCCCATGAAGGTGAAGAACGGGATCGCGAGCAGGAGGTCGTTGGAGATGACGCCGAAGAGCTGGTAGGTCAGATTGCCGAGAAAGTCGGGCCGGATAAGACCGAGCTCGATGCCGATGAAGCCGAAGAACAGCCCGGTTGCGGCCAGCGAGAATGCCGCGGGAAATCCGATCAGCATGAACAGAATCATGCCCACGAACATCAGGGGCGCCATGTTCTCGCTGACGAAATGGATCATTGCAGCGGCTTTTCGTACTCGTACTGCAGCCGGTGATGATGGATCAGCGCTTCGATGCGCTTGATGAGCTCGGAAACCCCTTGCAGCGCCATCAGCGCGAAGCCGACCGGCAGGATGAGCTTGACCGGCCAGCGCACCAAGCCGCCGGCATTCGACGACATCTCATCGATGCGCCAGGAATCGACGAACCAGGGCCAGGTGAAATAGACCAGGATGACGCAGATCGGGAGCAGGAACAGCAGGCATCCCAGGATGTCGATCCAGATACGGGTGCGCTCCGAGACCGCCGAGTAGAGGAGATCGACCCGGACGTGCTCGTTGACCTTCAGCGTATAGGGGCCGCCGAACAGCACCATGCCCGCGAACAGGTACCACTGGATTTCGAGCCAGGCATTCGAGCTGGCGCTGAAGAGGTAGCGGCTCGCCGCGTTGCCGGCGCTGATCAGGCAGGCAAACAGCACCAGCCAGTTGGCGAGCTCGCCGAACCGGTCGTTCACGTAATCGATGGCCCGGCTGAGCCTGAGCAGACCCTCCACGCTTTATCCCCTCACTACGCGGTGAACGGCCGCAGTTGACCTGCGGTCCTATTCAAGGAGACCTGCCGTCGCAGGAGAGATCGGAGGAGGCAGCGGCAGGTCAGGCAGCATCACAGACAAGCAGCACGCGCATTCGCGATCAAGAGGGTTATTGCGTGCTCAAGGGCGGCTAAAGCCGTCTCTCGCGTGACAGTGGGGAAATCGTCGAAAAATTCATTCAGCGAGTGGCCGCCCTCGACGTAGTCGATGAGCGCTTGCACGGGAACGCGCGTGCCGACAAAAACCGGAGTGCCGCCCAAGATGTCAGGGTCGGAGTGAACGACGGATGATTCTTTCATGGAGTGATGCCTTTGGTGCGACGCGCCGACATCATGCTACGGCTACGAAACTCGGTCCTACGAGAGCCAAAGGAGACGGCCGTCAATGGCACCTGCCGAGTTTCTGCGCTCCTCTCATCCGGGCCTTCGATCTCGGGCGCCATGGACGACTGATACGATGACAACCTCGCCTCTGCGATCGTCCACTCTATAAACAATGATATAGGGATATTCGACCAACTCGCGTGTTCCCTCGACGAGACCAGGGCGTCCCATGTGCGCAAGGTTCGGCGCTTGCAGGCGCATGACCTTTGCTTCGATGCGCGCGACCAAATCGTTTGCGGCACGCGCATTTTGCTTTGCCAACCATTCAAAAATTTGATCGAGCTCACGTCGAGCAGCGGGCTCGAACAGAACTTTCATATCTTCTGGGATCGGAGTCGTCGAAATACTTCTTCCGCCGGGATTCTCTCTTCACTCGGATGAGCCAGCCGGCGCCGCACTTCGGCAGCCTGTTCGTCGGTAAGATGCAAAGTGCTGTGGTCCTGCTGTTCCATCTCGCTCAATACACGAGCTGCGTCCTCCTGGCGTTCCGGCGGCCAAGTCAGCACACGGTCCAAAATCTCTTTCACCTGCTCTCTTGTCATGCTTGCATCATACACGGGCGGGAGTTTTCAGCCATCTGCTTCTTATTCCGCAGATCACCCGACCGCTGCCCCCGGAGAGTAGCCTTCTTACCCGCAGAGTAGAATCTCTGGGGAACCGAACCAAGGCATCCGGTCGGTCCGATAGCATTGGAGCGGGCGAAGGGAATCGAACCCTCGTATGCAGCTTGGGAAGCTGAACGTTTTTCCTGATAGATCAACAATTTAGATGTAAAAACAGGGCATTTGGTCTCGTTACGGATCAATGGGATAGCGGCTGACTGTAAAACCGAAACAGCAGACTCTCGGCATCTATGCACACTGTCAACGGCGCTGCCCCTACCGCAAACCCAAAACAGCTGACTGGCGCTCACGAATCGGTTGACAGTCCGATCGATGAGCGATCTTTGCAGATTAATCTGGTGCGGCTTGATCGGACTGTTCCGATCGCGGGCTGCGTTGGAAGCCAAAATCCTTGTACCTCGGCATCAGCTCAACGTGCTGCGGCGCAAATCCCCGAAGCGAGTGGCGCTCAGCAGCATCGACCGGCTATTGCTTGTTGGGCTCTATCGCCTGGCTCCCGGGGTTGTGTGTACCGAAAACTCCGGCCGTATTGATTACGTGACCGAATCGCCTAACGTCAGCGGCGATGATCGCTCTGTTCTGCCTCTTACTGGCTTTGTTCGCCTCGCCGTTCAAGTCGAAGAGCCGACTTGAGGCAGAGAACGCTGCGCTCCGACATCAGCTGATCATATTGCGGCGGAAGGTGCGTGGCCGCGTCCGGCTCACGAACGGTGATCGTTTGTTCTTCATTCAGCTGTATCGGTGGTTTCCGTCAGTTCTCAAGGCCATCACGATTGTCCGCCCCGAGACCCTCGTGCGATGGCACCGAGCCGGCTTCCGCCCGTACTGGCGTTTGAAATCGGGCTCCCTTGGAGGCCGGCCGCAAATCGACGCAGACCTGCGCGCGCTGATCCGGCGGGTGAGCGTTGACAATCCACTGTGGGGTGCCCCGCGCATCCACGGCGAGCTGCTCAAACTCGGCTTTGAGGTCGCTCAGTCCAGCGTCGCGAAGTATATGGTCAAGCGATGCCAACCGCCCTCCCAGGGATGGCGCACCTTCCTGCGTAACCACGCGCCGGACATCGCCGCCATGGATTTGTTCGTTGCTCCGACCATTGGCTTCGACTTGCTCTATGTCCTCGTCATCATTCGACTGGAGCGCCGAAACCTTGTCTGGATCAACGTCACACCACATCCGACCGCGGAATGGATCGCACGTCAGGTCACGGAGGCATTCCCTTGGAACGAGGCCCCGCAGTACCTGATCCGTGATCGGGACCAGGTCTACGGCGCTGCCGTCACCACCGATTACGGGCCATGGGCATCCGCGACAAGCCAATCGCCCCGGGCTCGCCTTGGCAGAACGGCTTCGCCGAAAGATGATCGGATCGATCCGACGCGAGTGCGTCGACCATGTGGTTGTCTTGGGCGAAGCGCACTTACACCGGATGCTGACGAAGTATGCCGCTTATTATAATGAGTTGAGGACTCATCGGTCTCTTCGAAAGACGCTCCGATCCATCGCGCCATCCAGCATGTAGGCCGCATCGCATCACTGCCTGTCCTCGGCGGACTTCATCATCGTTATTGCAGAATCTAATTTTCGGTACAGACACCTTGAGAACTGACGGAAACCACCGATACAGCTGAATGAAGAACAAACGATCACCGTTCGTGAGCCGGACGCGGCCACGCACCTTCCGCCGCAATATGATCAGCTGATGTCGGAGCGCAGCGTTCTCTGCCTCAAGCCGGCTCTTCGACTTGAACGGCGAGGCGAACAAAGCCAGGAAGAGGCAGAACGGAGCGATCATCGCCGCTGACGTTAGTCGATTCGGTCACGTAATCAATACGGACGGAGTTTTCGGTACACACAGGTTGTCGTTGCAGGCGGCGAACGGCTTTCGTGCCGCGCAACTCGCCTATTGGATCGATGGCAAGCCGCGCGCTGACTACACTGCGCGGTGGAACCTGCTCGACAACGTGCTGCGTCCGTCTTGGCGTCGCTTGTAAGGGAGCAATCGCGTCAGCGATGCGTCGGAGTGTGCTGCGCATCCGTGGGATTGTTTGACAGCACAAATGTCAGCCATCCGCTCCAGCCCTCCGCCCGGTGCGCCCAGTCGAAATCCTTGTACCATTTGAGGTTCAACGCTCCCTGCCGATCGCCCAGCGGGATCACGAAGGTGGCTTGCGGCCCGACCCCCAGCACGCGGGACTCGAAGCAGCCGAGCTGGT
Source organism: Xanthobacteraceae bacterium (assembly GCA_036498105.1). Taxonomy (GTDB): domain Bacteria; phylum Pseudomonadota; class Alphaproteobacteria; order Rhizobiales; family Xanthobacteraceae; genus VAZQ01. The sequence goes on from DASXIG010000212.1 coordinate 11,859, forward strand.
CGCCCGCTCCGCGGTCGCACGATGCCTGATTGTAGAAATAACCAGCCGCCCCGAAGTTGAAGTCCTTGGTGAAGAACCGCGACAGGCTCCAGTCGAGATGCACGTCGACGCCGTTCTGGTACTGGGTCGAGGGATTGATGAAATTGTAGGTGAAGCCGAGCACCGCGGAAAACTCGTCGCCGGTCTTCTGGTTGAAATAGGTGTAGCCGCCGCCGCCGTCGATCGCCCCGTGCCCGTAGCCGACGTTCGCGAGCGCCTGAGGATTGTAGAGCCCGATCGGCACATCGCCGGTCGCGTAGATAAAGAAGTTATGCACGCCGAAATTCCAGCGCAGCGAGGCCTGCGGTTCGAAATCGCCGAAGCCGGTTGCCGAATCGGCCATGGGCGGCCCTCCAAGCACCCCCATCGGGCCACGGATTGTCTGATCAACCGAGACCTTGTTGCGCCCGTAGGGGATGAGCATGCCGATCTGAAACTGTCCACCGAGGACCGGTGTTGCAAACACATAGCTCGGGATGCTCAGCAGCAGGTCGTTTTGCACGCTGATGTGAATGTCCAGTGCCGAGGGTACCCTGGTTGTGACACCGGCAATCGGGACCTGGCGCGCGATGGCAACGTCGCCACCGCCGTTGATCGGCGAGTGATAGTAGATCTCTGCGATCGAGAATCCCTGCGGCAGGGGCGCAGCCGCGAGTGCGCCGTAGGTACCGGGAACCCAGAAACTGATGCCGGACTCGTCCGCGCGAGCAACGCTCGCCCCGCCCGCAAGAGCCACGAGCGCAAGCACAAGCATGCGCAGCCGCCGACGGCACGCCGGATGCATTGCCGCCTCACGCGACATGGCACTCCCCGAATGCTAGACCGGACGCCTTACCCTGATTTCACCCTACACGGGCCGCGCAACGCGTAAAGCCGCGATTGTTGCAATACATTTGATACTTCATCGGTGTTGCCTGACCAGCACACATTTTGCCTACATCGCGCCTAGCGTCCGCGCATCTCGCAACGACTGGTCACCGAGAACCGGCATTTCCCGTCTGCTGGCGGAGCTGACCGATCAGCGCGGCCAGGCCGGGATCGCCCGGCATGATACGCGCTGCGCGTTCAGCATAGGCGAGTGCGCTCGCAAGATCGCCCGCGTCGCGGCTATAGCTCACGAGCGCCAGTACGATGTCGCGATCATTCGGGTGTTCGGTGAGGCTCTGTTTGAGCAGAGCCATCGCCTCGTCCGTCCGCCCGGCCGAGTGCAAACCAACCGCATAGACGTAGGCATACCGCGCCCCATCGGGATCGAGCTCGGTCGCGCGGCGCAGCTCGGCAAGCGCCTCGTCCTGGCGCTTGAGGCGGGTCAGCGCGAGACCGAGCGCATGATGCAGCGCGGCATCGCGCGGCGAGGCCGCGATCGTCGTGCGCAGCACCTGTTCGCCGTCAGCGTTGCGACCGAGCAGGCGATAGAGCTCCGCGAGGTTGATCGCGGCGGGTGCAAATTGCGAATTGAGCCTCAGTGCCGCCCGGTATTCTTCCTCCGCATCGCGCATGCGGCCTAGGCGGACGTAGACGTTTCCAAGTGTTGCGCGCGCCTCCGGCCGGTCGGCGTTGAAACGCTGGGC
>DASXIG010000213.1:0-1860 GCA_036498105.1 Xanthobacteraceae bacterium
CCGGCGATCTCGGTCATTTCCTGCTTGCTCAGCGCGAAATCGAAGATCGCGGCGTTTTCCGACAGCCGCTCCACTTTGCTGGTGCGCGGAATGACGACGATATCCTGCTGCACCAGAAAGCGCAGGCAGACCTGTACCGCGGTCTTCTTGTGCGCGGAGCCGATGCGGGCGAGCAGCTCGTTGCCCCGCGCGTCGCCGCGCGCGATCGGGCTATAGGCGACCACCGCCATGCCGTGCGCGCGGCAGGCCTTGAGCACTTTCGACTGGTCGAGGAACGGGTGGCATTCGATCTGATCGCACACCAGAGGTTCGCTTGCCGCCGCCAGCGCCTCGTCGATGAGCGCCACGGTGAAGTTGGACACACCGATATGGCGCGCCAGCCCATCGCGCTTGACCTTGCACAGCGCACCGATGGTGTCGGGCAACGGGATTTGCGGGTTGGGCCAATGCAGCAGCAACAAGTCGACCTCGCTCAGCCGCAGCCGCACCAGGCAATCGCGCGCCGCGCGTTCGAGCTCGCGCGGAGCGAAATGGCTCGGCCAGATTTTCGTGGTCACGAATACGTCGTTGCGCCTGGCGCCCGAGGCGCGAAAGCCTTCGCCGACCTCACGCTCGTTTTCATAAAGCTCAGCGGTGTCGACGTGGCGATAGCCGAGCCGCAGCGCCTGCTCGACGACACGGGCACAGGTGCGGCCGCGCAATTCCCAGGTGCCGAGCCCGAGCAGCGGAATCCGCGCCCCATTGGCCTCGACACTCGGTATGGCTGCGGCTGCGATCACGTCTAGCTATCCCATTGCGGCGCCTGCGGCGGGCTGACGATGCGCGAGCCCGGCCGCGCCAGCATGGCGATCTCCGCCATCTCGGTGTCGGTCAGCTTGAATTCGAGGCTGCCGAGATTTTCCGCAAGCCGCTCGCGCTTCGACGTCCGCGGGATCGGAATGATCTTCTCCTGCTCGAGGAACCGCAGCGACACTTGTGCCGGCGACCTGCTGTGGGCACGGCCGATCTTTTGCAGCACCGCGTCGGCCGGCACCTTGCCGCGCGCCAGCGGACAATAGCCGACCACCGCCATTGCGTGCCGGTGCGCCGCGGCCAAAACCTTGGTCTGGTCGAGATAAGGATGGGTTTCGATCTGCAAGGCGGCGAGCGGCTCGCTGGCCGTTTTCGCCGCCTCATCGAGCATGGCGACGGTGAAATTGGCGACCCCGATATGTTTGGCGAGCCCGGCGCGCTTGACCTTGCATAAGGCGTCGATCGAGCCCGCCAGCGGAATCTGCGCGTTGGGCCAGTGGATCAGCAGCAGGTCGACCCACGGCAACTTGAGCCGCTCCAGGCTTTCATCGACCGAGCGTTCGAGATCGCCCGGCGTCAGGCGGTTGAACCAGACTTTCGTGGTGATGAAGACGTCCTCGCGCGGCACGCCGGAGGCACGAAAACCTTCGCCGACTTCCCGCTCGTTGCCGTAGTTCTGCGCAGTATCGAGATGCCGGTAACCGAGATGCAGCGCCGCCTCGACCAGTTCGACACACAGATCGTCTTTCAGCGTCATGGTGCCGAACCCGATGACCGGGATTTTGGCGCCATGACTTTCGATCACGTCCATCCGCTGCTCCTTCAAGCATGATCCGGAAAAGTGGGAGCCGGTTTTCCGAAAAGATCATGCTCCACTAAAATGTTAGAGCGCAAATCGCTTCCATCTGAAGCGATTTCGCTCTAAGCCGCGCGGCTTCGCCTTGATGACCAAGGATCGGCTATTGCCGGCATGATTGCCAGCCCAATGCGGACGACGACCGGGACGTTCCGCAGCTAGCGGGAATTCGCCTTGGCGAGCACCGCAAAGGCCGCATCCGGGGCCTGTTC
>DASXIG010000214.1:0-6523 GCA_036498105.1 Xanthobacteraceae bacterium
CATCGGTCCGCAATGATAGCTTGCCGGCTTTGGGAGCGTAAGGCTCGCCGGTGATCAATCTCGGCACGTAAGCCGACCGAGGAAGCAACGTCGCGTCTCAGTCTAAAGCGTCCCTCCAAAACTAAAATCTCGAATGTGTGACGCGCGTCACATCCGCGTCAGACCGCATGCGCTATCCCGTTCCCCAGTGCAGACAACGTCCGGAGCATGCGCAATGTCCCTGCGAGAAAGTGGCGCGAGCGGTATGATGTGGACAGGCGATGCCGAAGCGAGCAGGCAATCAGCTATTGTCGGGCCTGATATCCGGCTCCTCCAACGAAAGCATGAAGGCGAACTGTGTCGGCTCCTGCTCGGTCTGGACGCCCCGGCGCGATGCGGAAGGTTCGGGCAAGCTGCGAGTGATGCCTATCTTACCAGTCATGCCAGGACTGCCCTGGCGAACGCCGATTGCGTCTTGGGGGGGTTCATCGGTGAACGCCTTCGCGGCGTCGCGGAGGTTTACAACGATGGACCGAATGGTTTTGCCGAAGCCGCTTTCGTAGTCGAGCAGGAATGGCGCCGGCGAGGTCTGGGCTGGGCATTGCTGCGGGCCGCCATGCGGGCAGCTTCGGATTGCCGGACAAACAAGTTGCGGCTGATCTTTTCGCGGCACAACTGGCCGATGCGCAAGCTCGCCAGCAAAGCCAGCGGAAAGCTGGACATCGTCCTCGACGAAATCTCGGTGGATGTTGATCTCGATGAAGGCAACCGCTCGTCATGGGCGGACGCGACACGGTTCAAGATTGGCGTTGACTGATGCCGTTCTTCCCAGACGGCAAGCTGAACAAGGAAGGAGAAGACCATGGTCGATGTATTGAATCATTCCGTGCCAGCGGCAGCGCGCGCGCCGGAAAAATCGTATGACATCACAATTCTTGTGTCGGTTGGGTTGCTTGCCGCCGCATTGATCATCGTCATCCTGGCAAGTGTCTTTCCTGTGGAGGTCAACCCGGGCGATCTGGATTTGATGGGCCCCCCTTATCCTTGATGCGCTGCCGGTTAGGAAACGAGTTCGTCGGGATTTGCCCCGCGCGTGACATGACCAGACCGATCTGACGTACACGGTCGGGCTGCTCCGCACGCGCCGCGGGCGGGCATGCAGAGGGTAATGAGGAAAGCGATCCTCGGCCTGTTGCTGCACGTCCAGCCGAACCGAAGCTGCATGTAGGTCGGTTGGCAGCTAGCAGGCGAAGAGTCTCTGGTGCAAACGCGCTGCGTAGTTCGACGAGTATTCGTCTGAGAGTTCAAGGCCTTTTAAGAATGACGTTTGCGAGTTCAAGCCTCCCAGCTCACTCAGGTAGTGCAGTGCAGTGTCCAGCCTGGCGACCCGGAGATCGTCAGCAGGGTGCCGACGCACATCATCCTCAACGCTTCGGTCGTGACCGAAGCGTTGCTGCGAGAAAAGCCAAGTGCGCACCCTACATATGAGGCGTGCTTGATGTGCGCCGCCGGTCGCTCGTCGAGCGAGCGAGGCGAACAAGGGAGACCGCCATGAAACGAGAGATCATCCGCGTGGAGCCGCTCTCCACCTATCTGGAAAAATGGAAGGCGCCGACATCGGCGGTGACGCGGCATGGCGATACGATCTACGTGTCGGGCTTTCCCCCATTCGACCCCGTCACCGGCGAGGTGGTCGACGCGCCGATTGAACGCCAGACCGAGCTCGTTCTCGAACAGATGAAGCTGTGTCTCGAAACAGCGGGGTCGTCGCTCGAGAAAGTCCTAAAGTGCAACGTGTATTGCACCTCGGTCGAGAAGTTCGCGACGGTGAACGCGATCTATTCCCGGTATTTTCCCAAGGATCCGCCCGCAAGAATCTTCGTGAACGTTCCGGCCTGGCCGGGACATTTCGATATCGAGATTGACTGCATCGCAGCGGTATAGAGCTGGGAACCTGGCAACAAGGAGCGGCCGATGTTTTCGGTTATCTTCGAAGTGCATCCAAGACGAGAGCAATGGGATGCCTATCTCGACAACGCCAAGATGCTTCGCCCCGAGCTGGTGCAGGTCGATGGTTTCGTTGACAATATCCGTTACAAGAGCTTGACGCGCGAAGGGTGGATTCTCTCGCTTTCCGGCTGGCGTGACGAGAAAGCCGTCGTGCGGTGGCGCACGAAGATGCGGCATCACATGGTGCAGGAGAAGGGTCGTTCCGAAATCCTGCTCGACTATCATCTGCGTGTCGGGCAGATCACGCACGATACCCGCATTCCCGAAGGTTGCACTCTTCAGGAACAGCGGCTGGACGAGACCGAGGTCGGCGAAGGGACGACGGTCGCGCTGATCGACGCCAAGCGGCCTGCCGAGTGGGCCGGAGCATCGAGCGCCGCCGATTGCTCTGAATACCTGGGCCTCGACCGCACTGCGACCGGGATGGTTGCCTGGGATGTTTTCGATGCCGTTTTGACGTCGGGCGATCTCATCCTTCTCACGTCTTGGCGCACGAACGTCGACGCGGCGGCGTTCGAGAGCACGGTGAGCATGCCGAAGGACGCAAGGCTGCGTCGCGTCCGCATCGTGCGCGACTATGGCATGTTCGACCGACGGGAAGCGCCGCAGTACTGCCCCGAGGTCGGACGGCCGGAGAGTGGCTGATGGCGGTCGTTATACCGCCGCCGGATGCAAACCCGCCTTGTTGAAATACCGTGATGGTGTCGGGCCGCTTTGCAAGGCGCTAACTGGCTGAGGCCGTCGTACAAAAACGGCCGGCAGGCTTCCGCCTTGAAAAAGAAGGAGAAGAGACATGATCTATTCTTACAAGATTATCGATTCGCCGGTCGGTGAGCTGAAGCTTATCGCGAGCGACGAAGGCGTGGCGGCGATCCTGTGGGAGAACGACAATCCCGGCCGGGTTCCACTTGGACCCCTGGTGGAGGAATCGGAAAATCCAATCTTGCGTGAGACCGAGCGGCAGCTCGGCGCCTATTTCGCCGGCAAGTTGAAGACGTTCACCGTGCCACTCGATTTCAAGGGAACCGCATTCCAGAGGCGCGTCTGGAAAGCCCTTCTCACGATTCCGTTCGGCGAGACGCGCAGTTATGGCGAGATCGCAAGACAGATCGGCAAGCCTAGCGCGTCTCGGGCGGTGGGAGCGGCGAACGGCAAGAATCCGATCTCGATTATCGCGCCCTGCCACCGGGTCATCGGATCGACCGGCAAGCTGACCGGTTTTGCCGGCGGCCTAGAGGCGAAGGAACGCCTCCTGGAACTCGAAAGCGGGAAGCGCAGCCGCAGAGGCTCGAGCCGTGGTGCGACAGGAATTCGCGCGCATCGTGAGCGGGGTCGAGCAGCCGGTTCAGCTGCGCGATGTCGAGGGTCGTGAGCAGGCAGGTGGTCTTGACCCTTGCCTCGCTCGAGACAGGCGCGCGGCTGCGCGTAGCGGCTCGGTACATCCAGAAATGGCGTGGTGAAATTCCCGCGCACCGGAATGCGAGCAGCTCATCACGCAGCTACTCGCGATGAATTGGGTCGACCCACAATACGGTCTCCGGCTTCTCCACCGGCTCGATGTCAAGGTTGATGGCGATGGCTTGACCGTCGCTACGAACCAGCACGCACTCCAAAATATCGTCCGTGCTTGCATTGATCTCCTGATGCGGCACGTACGGCGGGATAAAGATGAAATCTCCAGGATTTGCTTCGGCCGTGAACTCCAGATGATCGCCCCAGCGCATTCGCGCCCGGCCGCGAACAACGTAAATGATGCTTTCGAGATGCCCGTGATGATGAGCGCCGGTTTTTGCATTTGGCCTGATCGTCACCGTACCGGCCCACAGCTTCTGCGCGCCAGCTCGCGCGAAGTTCACCGCCGCCTTCCTGTCCATCCCGGCAGTTGACGGTACGTTGGGATCCAGCTGGTCACCCGGAATAACGCGCACGCCATCGTGCTTCCAGCGTTCCGCTTTGTCGCCGGAATGCGCAGCATGATCACGGTCGAGAGATTTGGTCATGAAGCCTCCAGTGCAGTAATGTCGAAGATCGCCATCGCGCAGCAACCCCGGTACTCAGACGATTATCTGTCGCGCGACCCCTCACGATTCAAGCCGTCTTCACTCACTGAGTGAATTTCTCTCAATCCGCATTGAAAAGTTCGACTGCCGCAGGCGTTATCGGGGATATTCCGTGCGTTGGGCATGGAAACCTCTCCTTTCGTGACGCAAAAGGAGAATGGGTGCGGCTGGAGCGGACGGAAGGAGTCGAACCTTCGCCTTTCACTGGGAGGTGACGCTCTGCCACTGAGCTACGTCCGCATCTGTATCCTTGGACTGTGCCTGGAGACCATTAAAGGGAGATGAAAAGGAGCAAGGCGGCCGCCCGATTTTGGCTTCTGTAGGTTCGGAGCGGGCCGCTCAAGAGCGGCTGATTTTGGTTCCGCCACGGCGAGCGGGCGCATGCGCGGAGCCGCGGGCGGGGATGTCGAGATCGCTTGCCAGCAGGTCCGGCAGCTCCGCCGGGGCGGCAACGCGCGGCGGGTTGCGGCGGCCGCGGGCGCGGCTGTCGATGTTCTCGTCGTGCGGCCGCTTGACCGCGTCGGCGCGGGCAAGCGATTCGATGGGCGGCGCGTTCTCGGTCAGGCGCGCGAGCAGAGCCGTCAGGTCATGGAGCTCGGCGGCCACGACGTGGATGACGCCGGACTCCTGCTGCAGCTCGCCTGCGACCGCGATATAGCGCGCGCCCATAACGACGGAGCGGAAACGTTCAAATATCTTTGGCCAGACGATGATGTTGGCTACGGCGGTCTCGTCTTCGATAGTCATGAAGATGACGCCGCTTGCGGTGCCGGGTTGCTGGCGAATGGTCACGAGCCCTGAGACGGCGACGCGCTCGCCCGAGCGCCGCGCCCGCAGCTCCTCATTGCGGATGATGCCCTGCGCGATGAGATCGCTGCGCAGGAAGGAGGCGGGATGCGCGCGCAGCGACAGCTCGAGACAACGGTAGTCGTTCACGACTTCCTCGCCGGGCGGCATTGGCGGAAGGACGACTTCCGGTTCTGAACGGTAGCCGCTCTGTTCTGCCATCTCCTGAAGCTCATGCGCCTGCGCTGGAGCATGATGGTCTTTCTTTGAACGAAACAGCGGCAGGTCATCTTGTCTGTCCCCCACGCGGCCCAGCGCCTTGGCTGCCCACAAGGCCTGCCGGCGGGTGAGCCCAAGGGAGCCAAAAGCATCTGCATCGGCGAGCCGCTCGATGATGCGGGGGGAAAGACCGGTGCGCAGCCACAGGTCGCGCACGGAGGTGTAGGGCGTGGAAGCATGTTGACGGCGGGCCGCAACGATGAGCGCGGCATCCTGCTCGGAGAAACCTTTGATCTTGCGAAAGCCGAGGCGGAGTGCATGGGTGCTGCGGATGTCACCGGCCATATCGCGGTGGAGCGCGTTCATGCGGGCTGCCGGATGCGGACCCGGCTCGAGCGTGACATCCCACTCCGAGTAATTGATATCGACCGGCCGCACCTCCACGCTATGCTCGCGCGCATCGCGCACGATCTGGGCCGGCGCATAGAATCCCATGGGTTGCGAGTTGAGCAAGGCGGCCGCAAACACATCGGGATAACGGCACTTGAGCCAGGACGAGGCATAGACCAGGAGCGCGAAGCTCGCCGCATGGCTTTCCGGGAAACCGTATTCGCCGAAGCCCTCGATCTGGCTGAAGCAGCGTTCGGCGAAATCGCGCGGATAGTTGCGCGCGACCATTCCCTCGATCATCTTGGTCTTGAAAGTGCCGATGGTTCCGGTGCGCTTGAAGGTGGCCATGGCGCGGCGCAGCTTGTCGGCTTCCCCCGGCGTGAACCCGCCGGCCACAATGGCGATCTTCATCGCCTGCTCCTGGAACAAGGGCACGCCAAGCGTCGTGCCGAGCACGCTTTCAAGCTCGCGTGAGGGATACGAGACGGGCTCGAGACCCTGCCGGCGGCGCAGATAGGGATGCACCATGTCGCCCTGGATGGGTCCCGGGCGCACGATCGCAACCTCGATCACGAGATCATAGAACTCCTTCGGCTTGAGACGCGGCAGCATCGACATCTGCGCGCGACTCTCGACCTGAAACACGCCGACCGAATCTGCGCGCTGCAGCATGCGGTAGACGGCGGGATCCTCTTTCGGGACCGCCGCGAGCGTGAAAAATCCTTTTTCGGCCGTCTCCTTCTCGCTTTCGTCCCTTGATGTGCAGGGTGGGTTAGCCGCCGAGGTCGGCTGCTTGCAGCCGACCTCGGCGGCGTAACCCACCGTTTGGTGGTGGGTTTCGCTCTCAAGCCGGCTTGAGCCGGCTTGAGAGCTAACCCACCCTACGCTTGCTTCCCGCATGGCACGAAACGAGACGCCATAGTGCCGTTCGGCCAGCTCGAATGCCTTGCGAATACAGGTGAGCATGCCCAGTCCCAGCACATCGACCTTGAGAATGCCGAGCGCGTCGAGATCGTCCTTGTCCCACTCGACGAAGGTGCGATCCTGCATCGCGCCGTTGGCGATCGGCACGACTTCGT
>DASXIG010000215.1:0-9148 GCA_036498105.1 Xanthobacteraceae bacterium
TCGTCCCCTGCACGACCGCGTGGTCGTCAAGCGTATCGACGCCGAAGACAAGTCGAAGGGCGGCATCATCATCCCCGATACCGCGAAGGAGAAGCCGTCCCAGGGCGAGGTGATCGCCGTCGGCCCCGGTGGCCGCGACGAGAGCGGCAACCTGATCAAGATCGATGTCAAGACCGGAGACCGGGTACTGTTCGGCAAGTGGTCGGGCACTGAGGTGAAGCTCGATGGCGAGGACCTCCTCATCATGAAGGAGTCCGACATCATGGGCATCCTCGCCTGAAGCGAGCGCAGGCTTCCTTTCTTCATCCGGGCCGCACACGGCTCGGACGTACTCAACTTGAACGCCATAACCCAACGGAGTGATCTGCAATGGCTGCGAAAGAGGTGAAATTTTCCGGCGAGGCGCGTGATAAGATGCTGCGCGGTGTCGATGTGCTCGCCAACGCCGTAAAGGTGACGCTCGGCCCCAAGGGCCGCAACGTGGTGCTCGACAAGAGCTTCGGCGCCCCACGCATCACCAAGGACGGTGTGACTGTGGCGAAGGAGATCGAGCTCGAGGACAAGTTCGAGAACATGGGCGCGCAGATGGTGCGCGAGGTCGCGCAGAAGACCAACGACCAGGCCGGTGACGGCACCACCACGGCAACGGTGCTCGCCCAGGCGATCGTGAAGGAGGGGGCCAAGTCCGTTGCGGCGGGAATGAACCCCATGGATCTCAAGCGCGGCATTGACCTTGCGGTCGCCGCGGTGGTCAAGGACATCGAACGGCGCTCGAAGAAGGTCGGCTCCTCCTCCGAGGTCGCGCAGGTCGGCACGCTTGCCGCAAACGGCGACAGCAAGGTCGGCAAGATGATCGCCGAGGCGATGCAGAAGGTCGGTAATGAAGGCGTGATCACCGTCGAGGAGGCCAAGGCGCTCGACACCGAGGTGGAGATCGTCGAGGGCATGCAGTTCGACCGCGGCTACCTCTCGCCCTATTTCATCACCAACGCCGAGAAGATGGTCGCCGAGCTCGAAGATGCGTTCGTGCTGCTGCATGAGAAGAAGCTCTCGGGCCTGCAAGCCATGCTTCCCGTGCTCGAGTCCATCGTGCAGGCCGGCAAGCCGCTCTTGATCGTTGCCGAGGACGTCGAAGGCGAGGCCCTGGCCACCCTCGTCGTCAACAAGCTGCGCGGCGGCCTGAAGGTCGCAGCGGTGAAGGCGCCCGGCTTCGGCGATCGGCGCAAGGCCATGCTCGAGGACATTGCCATCCTCACCGGCGGGCAGCTGATCTCAGAAGACCTCGGCATCAAGCTCGAGAACGTGACAACCTCGATGCTGGGGCGGGCGAAGCGGGTCATCATCGAGAAGGAGAAGACCACGATCGTCGACGGCGCCGGCAAGAAGAAGGACATCGAGGCACGGGTCGGGCAGATCAAGGCCCAGATCGAAGAGACCACCTCAGACTACGACCGCGAGAAGCTGCAGGAGCGGCTGGCGAAGCTCGCGGGCGGCGTCGCGGTGATCCGCGTCGGCGGGGCGACCGAGATCGAGGTCAAGGAGAAGAAGGATCGCGTCGAGGACGCGCTCAATGCCACCCGCGCAGCGGTCGAGGAGGGCATTGTGCCGGGCGGCGGCGTCGCGCTGCTGCGCGCCAAGCGCGCCGTCGGCAGGATCAGCAACGACAACCCCGATGTCCAGGCCGGCATCAACATCGTGCTCAAGGCGGTCGAGGCACCGGCGCGGCAGATTGCCGAGAACTCCGGAATGGAGGGCTCGGTGGTCATCGGCAAGATCCTCGAGAACAAGTCGGAGACCTTCGGCTTCGATGCCCAGACCGAGAACTACGTCGATCTGGTCGAGAAGGGCATCATCGACCCCGCCAAGGTGGTGCGCGCGGCGCTGCAGGACGCGGCTTCCGTTGCCGGCCTCCTGGTGACCACCGAAGCGATGGTTGCCGAGCTGCCGAAGAAGCAATCGGCCACGCCTCCCATGCCGGGCGGCGGCATGGGCGGGATGGATTATTGATCCGATCCGTCCGGCGACCAACGAACGAAGGAGGGAGCGCGGCGCTGTCCGCGCTCCTTTTTTGTTTGCGTGATTTATTTGCGTAACCTCAGGTCGGGGCAGAGGACCAGCCGGTCCCGATTTTTCCATCTCTCAGCCATTCAACAAATCGGCTGACGCCCGGCGCGCCTTCTTCCGGCGCCCACTTCGCAAATTCATTCGGCCGGTAGGGGCCGGGCTTGATCTCCAGGACAGCGGTATCCCTTTCCAGAACCACGAAACCGTGCCACGCGCCGACCGGAATTTGGGCGACAGGCGCGCTCGGACCAAGCTCCATGCGGTCCTCAAGGCGCCCGCTGCCATCAAAGCTCAGGAGGTTGCCGCGGCCTTGCAGCACGACGAGCATCTCCCATTGCTGCGAGTGCTGATGCGGCCGAACGTATGTACCCGGCTGCAGCACGATCATCAGCCGCTGGACCCGGTCCTCATGGCCGCTGTGGAAGAGGAGATGGGTGCGCCTGCGCGCCGCGGTTTCAGCCTGGCCCGCGAGCTCTGCGATCCGGCTCCTGTCAACAATGCGTATGCGCTGCGGTTCCGGCATAAGGTCACGCGCGAATTCGGCCTCGTGCTTTGCCGTTGTTCGTGTCGCGCAGCATCTCGATCAGCGCCGTGGCCGTGCGCAGGAGGCGTGCGTCACGTCCGGGAGTCCCGACCAGCTGCGCGCCCAGCGGGAGCCCGCTTTCGCCCGCGAACAGCGGCAGGGACAAGCTCGGCAAGCCGGTCAAGGTCCACAAGCTGCAGAACACCGGATCCCCCGTGGAGCCGAGGCCCTGCGGCGCAACTCCCGGAGCCGCCGGCGTTATGATTGCGTCATAGGCATCAAAAATATCGGAAAGACCCGCCGTATACCGGCGCGCCTGCGCCAGCGCGGCGAGGTACTGGAGCGCGCTCACTTTTCGGCCGTGCGCAAGAAGGTCGCGCAACGGCTTGCTTGGCCGCCCGCGCGCGACCAAAGACTCGAGGTTGTGCGCCATGTCAACCGCCATGATGGTGCGATGCACTTCCCACGCGTCGGCCCAGGAGTGCGGGAGATCCACCGGCTCGACGGCGGATCCCAGCGCCGCGGCGAGTTCCTCGAAGGCAGCCTTGGTTTCGTCCTCTGCCTTGTCCCAGACCGGGGTGCGCACGAACGCAAACCGCGGCGGCAGCGCAGCGGGCTCGCGCTGCACGGCGCGGAAGTCGGGGGCGGCAAAAAGCTCCGTATCGGGATCGGCGGGATCGTGGCCCGCGATCACCTCGAGGATCAGGGCGAGATCGGGGAGCGAGCGTGCAAACGCGCCGACATGATCGAGCTTGCGTGAAAGCGCCAGCACGCCGGCACGCGAAATCAGGCCGTGGCTCGGCTTGGCCGCAAAGACACCGCAAAAGGCTGCGGGCCGGATCGTGGAACCGTTGGTCTGCGAGCCAAGCGCGAGCGGCACCATCCCGGCGGCAACCGCGGCTGCCGAGCCCGAGGACGAGCCGCCCGGGGTGCGGGCATGGTCGTGCGGATTGCGCGTCGGACCGGGATGATAATAGGCAAACTCGGTCGTCACCGTCTTGCCGATGATGATCGCGCCCGCGGCGCGCAGCTTTGCGACCACGCTGGCATCGTGCCGAGTCCGCCGCCCGGCGCAGATCGGCGAGCCGCACTCGGTGGGATAATCGGCGGTATCGAAGATGTCCTTGATCGCGACCGGCACTCCGTGCAATGGCCCCATCGAGCGGCGCTGTGCCCGGCGCTCGTCGAGCGCACGGGCCTGCGCGAGCGCACGCTCGCGATCGAGGTGCGCAAACGCCCTGATGTCGCCGTCCCTCGCCGCGATGCGATCGAGGCAGGCGCGGGTATATTCCTCGCTCGAGAACGTGCCGCGGGCAATTTCCGCGGCGGCCTCCGTCGCGGTGAGCTTCAACAGCCGATCGTCAGCCATGACCGCAGAACTTATTGCCCCCGCCGGGCTTAAATTTGCCGGAAAGGTTCCCTCCTCCGGTGCAGGTCCTTCTACAAGGCGCGAGCTGCCGCATGCAATCCCTTCAGCAGCCCATGACTTAACGAATAACAGCCGTAACGAATAGCAGACGTAACCAATCGCAGGAGACAGCCGGTGTCACGTCTCTTCCGCTCCATCGCGACCATCTGGCGGCTGGCATGGCCGTACTTTTATTCCAGCGACCGCTGGCCGGGCCGTATCCTGCTTGGCGCCGTCATTGCGATCGAGCTTTCCCTCGTGGCGATCAACGTGATGCTCAATCAATGGAACAACCGGTTCTACAATGCGCTCCAGGAGCGCAATTGGGACGCCTTCGTTACCGAATTGCTGTTCTTCTGCGCGCTCGCCGCGGCGTACATCCTCCTTGCCGTCTACCAGCTTTATCTGACCCAATGGCTGCAGATCCGGTGGCGGAGCTGGATGACGCGCCAATATCTCGATCACTGGCTCGCGCGCGCCAATCACTACCGCATGCAGCTCCTCGGCGACGCGGCGGACAATCCCGATCAGCGCATCGCAGAGGACATCCGGCTGTTCATCGAGAACACGCTCTCGATCAGCGTGGGGCTCCTGAGCGCGATTGTGACCCTGGGCTCGTTCGTTGCCATCCTTTGGGTGCTCTCGGCGACCGCGCCGCTTTCACTCTTCGGCAAGACCTTCATCATCCCCGGCTACCTGGTATGGGCGGCACTCGTTTATGCGGTGATCGGAACCGTGTTGACCCATTTCGTGGGGTGGCCGCTGGTCTCGCTCAACTTTCACCGGCAGCGCTTCGAAGCCGATTTCCGGTTTAATCTCGTGCGGGTGCGGGAGAGCTCCGAGCAGATCGCTTTGCTGTCTGGAGAGAACGCCGAGCGCGACCGGCTCCTCGACCGCTTCGGGCGTCTCGTCGCCAACTGGATGCTGATCATGCAGCGAACGAAACGGCTGACGTTCCTCACCGCGGGGTACCAGCAGGTCTCGATCGTGTTTCCCTTCGTGGTCATCAGCCCGGCCTATTTCGCGGGCGCCGTGCAGCTGGGCGGACTGATGCAGACGGCGTCCGCCTTCAACAGCGTGCAGACCGCGCTCTCGTTCTTCATCACCGCCTATCGGCAGCTCGCGGAATGGCGCGCGGTGATCGCGCGTCTCGAAGGCTTCAATGTCGCGGTCGAGAAGGCGCAAGCCGCCGCCACCACCCCGCCGGTGATCGAAATCACGGCGCAAAAGGAAAATGCCCCGCTGGCGATCGACGATCTCCTGGTGCGGCTGCCGGAGGGGAAGCCGGTCGTAGCGGCGCGCTCCATTACCGTGTCGAAGGGCGAAAGCGTGCTAGTGACCGGCCCGTCAGGTTCCGGGAAATCGACCTTGTTCCGGGCGATCGCGGGAGTATGGCCGTTCGGCGCGGGCACCATCACGGTGCCGCGCGGAGCCAAGGTCATGATGCTCCCCCAGCGGCCGTATTTCCCCATTGCCACCTTGGCGGCGGCCGTCACCTACCCCGCGGAGGCCGGCACGTTCGCGAGCGAACGGCTGGCGGAAGTCATTTCGGCAGTCGGCTTGCCTGAGCTCGCGCAGCGGCTTGACGTGGAGGCGCACTGGAACCGCATGCTCTCGCTCGGCGAGCAGCAGCGGCTCGGCATTGCGCGCGCGCTCCTGCAGGCTCCGGACTATCTTTTCCTCGACGAGGCGACCGCCTCCCTCGACGAGCCCGCGGAAGCCGCGCTCTACCGGCTGCTGGCGCAACGGCTGGCCGGAGCGACCATTGTCTCCATTGGCCACCGCTCGACCTTGGCCGCCTTTCATCGCCGCGGACTCGTGCTGGTGCGGGACGGCGACCATCACCGCATGCGCGAAGTGGCCCTCGAGGCAGCGGAATAGGTGTTCGATCCGTAGGGGCGAGGCACTGCCTCGCCCTCTTTCAACATCCGAGGCTGCGGATCGAGGGCGACGCAATGCGTCGCCCCTACGGATAGCGCGGGCGAGTTTGAAACCCGCCCCTACAGCCCCGCTTCGAGCTTGGCGTAAAGCGCATTGCTGCGGGAAAACACGTATTCGAGCTCCATGACCGAGACGTGGTCGGCTCCCTGCTCCCGCAACAGGCTCGCGAGCGCATGCACGTGCTGCGGCGGACAGTGCAGCGTGAGCATGCCTGAAGACGTCGGCCCGCCGAACGGCGCTTCGACGCCGAAGCGCTCCTTCGCCTGCGCAAGCAGCGCGTCGTCACAGGCAGGGAATCGGGTGCGCACCTCCCGCACCGCGCGCGCACGCTTTTGCGCCGCGATGCGGTCGAGCACAATACGCGCGGTCTCGCGTTCGGCCGCGCCCCATTGCGCTTGCCGCGCCGCCACCAGGTTCGCCTGCGAGCGCAGGATGGTTCCATCCTCGATCACCTTCAGCCCATTCGCGGCGAGCGTTGCCCCGGTGGTGGTGATGTCGACGATCAGCTCGGCAGTGCCTGCCGCCGGCGCGCCTTCCGTCGCACCTGAGCTTTCCACGATGCGATAGTCGGCGATCCCGCGCGCGGCAAAGAAGGCGCGCGTGAGGTTCACGTATTTGGTGGCGACGCGCATCTTGCGCTCATGCTTGAGCCGGAACGCGGTTGCAACGTCGTCGAGATCGGCCATGCTGCGCACATCGATCCAAGCCTGCGGCACCGCCACGACCACGTTGGCGTGCCCAAATCCCAGCTCATCGATGAAAACCACGCGCTGCTCGGGCTCCGCGAGAAGCTCGTGCACGAGGTCGCGCCCGGTCAGGCCGAGATGCGCGCCGCCTTGCGCGAGCGCCTCCACGATCTCCGCGGCGGAGAGATAGGCCACCGCGATGGCGGGAAGGTCCGCAATGCTGCCGCGATAATCCCGTGCTCCACGCGGCTTCACCAGCTGGAGTCCCGCGCGGGCGAAGAAGGTTTCCGCGTTCTCCTGCAGGCGGCCCTTGGCCGGCACGGCAATGATGAAGGTCGCAGTCATCGATCGCCTTGCAATGCGGCGAGCCGCTCGACCCACACCGCAAAGCCGACCGCGGGGATCGGCCGCGCGCTGCCGAGGCGGCTGAGCAAGCCGTCGTAGCGGCCGCCCGCCACCAGCTGGCCCGCTGCTTGCCTCGGCGGGTCATGCAGCTCGAACACCACCCCGGTGTAGTAATCGACGCCGCGCCCGAACGCGGTGGAGAAGCGGATGCGATCGACCGCCACCCCGCGCGCGGCCAGAAATCCGGTGCGGGTCTCGAACAGATCGAGCGCGGCACCGAGGTCGATCTTTGTATCCTCCGCGAATGCGCGCAGGTCCGCCGCGGCGTCGTCCGGATCGCCCGCGATCGCGAGGAAGCGCTCGATCAGTGCGCGGACTTCCTGCGGCAATGAAGCCTTGGCGCCGAGCGCCGCCTGCTCGAGGAAGCGGTCGGCGATCTCGCCGACGGACCGGCCGCCCACCGCGGTGATGCCGGCGATGGAAAGGAGGTCGGTCACCAGCGCATGCGCCGCTTTGGGGTCCGACCCCGCCAGCGCGTTGAGCACCCCCTGATATTCGGGCGGCGCCTGCGCGGCGCTCACCGCGAGCCGATCGAGGTCCTGAGCAAGCGTGGATTTATGATTGAAATCCTTGATCAGCCGGCGCTTCCATGCCGGCGCCAGATCGAGCGCCGCAACCAGCGCCGAAAACAGCCCGACGTCGCCCAGGCGAATGGCCGGCTCATCGAGGCCGAAATGGGCGGCCGCCTCGAGGCCGAGCGCAACCATCTCGGCATCCGCCGCAGCGGTATCCGTGCGGGCAAAGGACTCGATGCCGGCCTGCCAGAATTCGCTCGCCCCGTCCGCCTCCGCTCTCGGATGCCGAAACACCTTCCCGAGATAGCAAAAGCCTTGCGGGCGGCCGACGGAGGCGGAGGCGAGGTAGTCGCGCGAGACCGGAATGGTGAGATCGGGCCGCAGACAGAATTCGTGGCCTTGCGCATCGCTCGTCAGATACATGCGCTTGCGGATGTCTTCCCCGGACAGATCGAGGAAGGGTCCCGCCGGCTGCAGGATGGCGGGCGCGACGCGCTCGTACCCGGCACGCACGAACGAGGCGATCAGCGCATCGTTGCGCGTGTCGTTGGCGGCGCTCATCGTGAACCCTTGCTGCTAAGGAACAACATGAAGAATCTGATCAAAATCATCAAATGGTCTTGAGTGTCGCAGAGATCGTCGCGTTAACTTTAACCGCCACTTTCGCGGACGATGACGACCGAGGTTGCCGAACGTGAAGTCAGCGCCTATCGGGTCAAGCCCGGGCATGACGAAGCTGAGGAATTCCTGTGGTCTCCGTCGTCCGTCCTCCGTCCTCCGTCTTCTGATAATCGTAGCTCGCCATGAAATCCTCGACCAGCCGGTTGAACTCGCTCCAATCGGTCTCGCGATAGGAATGGTTGCGGATGATGAACGGCGCTCCCGCATAAAACTTCTCGTATTGCAGATGCCGGCCGGCGAATTCGGAGCCGACCATGTCCCAGGCGAGCTTGAAGAGCTTCATGCGCGTGAGGGCGTCGGCCTGCGGCGTCTGCCAGTAGGCGGTAAACTCGTTGGCGAGCTTTGCATCGTCCATGACCGAGATGTCGGCCGGCATCTGGAAGACGCCGCCGCCGCAGAGCTCGCGCAATTCGTCGACGAACCTGCTGTAGTTCTGGGTGCACCAGTCGAGGCCCGCATACATGATGCGCCGGTTGAAGCAGGCATAGCCCGCCGGCCACTCCTCGCAGGCATTGATCTGCCCGTGCACCAGCCCGGCGATGGTGCCCTCGACCGCCGCCATCTTGCCCAGGGTCTCGCGCACCGCAGGCACCTGGTCGGCGCCGGTTGCCTGGGCGACCTTGCTGCACAGGCCGAGCAGAAGGCGCATCTTCGACCAGTAGCGCACGTTGGACTGATGATTGCCGAAGCAATGGCTGGGAGTCTTGATGTAGATGTCGCGCGAGAGCACCGCGTCGTCGTGCACGAACACCTCTTCCCAGGGTACCTTGACGTTGTCGCAGAACACCATGCTGTCGCTCTCGTCGTAACGCCAGGCGAGCGGGGAATCGAATTCCGAGGTGAGGCCGGCGGCGGCGGGCTTGCGCGACCACAGCGTGAGCCCCGGCGCATTACAGGCGACCGCGCAGGTAATCGCCTGCTTCTT
>DASXIG010000216.1:0-2167 GCA_036498105.1 Xanthobacteraceae bacterium
TATCGCCACGCTGATCGAGCCCGGACGGGTGCATCGGGAGGTCTATACCGACCCCGACATTTTCGAGCTCGAGATGGAGCGCATCTTCGGCCGCGCTTGGCTGTTCGTGGGCCATGCCAGCCAGGTGCCCCAGGCCGGCGACTTCATCACGACGGAGCTGGGCCGGCAGCCCGTCGTCATGGTGCGCCATCGCGACGGCAGCATCCACGTGCTGCTCAATCGCTGCACCCACCGCGGCGCCAAGGTGGTGAACGAGCGCAAGGGCAACGCGCCACGGCTGACCTGCTGCTATCACGGCTGGAGCTTCGATACCGATGGCCGGCTTGCGTCCGTGCCGGTGCCGGAAGGCTGCGCCGCCGATTTCGACAAGGCGGCGTTCGGGCTCGCGCGCGCACCGCGCGCGGGAGAATATCGCGGCTTCGTGTTCGCGAGCCTCGCCGAGAAAGGCTTGAGCTTCGAGGATCACATCGGTCCGATGAAGCGCAACATCGACGATCTCGTCGATCGCGCTCCCGACGGCGAGCTTGCGCTCGACGCCGGCATGCACCGTTACGTCTATAACGGGAACTGGAAGCTGCAGGTCGAGAACGTGCTCGACTCCTATCACGTGCCGTTCGGACATGCCTCCACCGTCAACAAGCAGGGTGTGCAGTTCGCCCGGCGGGAGGGCGACCGGCAGGGCGCGGCCGTGGTCGAGGCCGAGAAGAAGCAGACCGCGGCCTCCTGGAAGGAGCGCAAGAGCTACATTGCCGGCAACGGCCACGGCTGGACCAGCAACACCTCGCTCGACGACGACAAGCGCTCGAGCCCCGCCTATGACGAGTACCGGCGCGTGCTGGCGGAGAAGGCCGGCGCCGAGCGCGCGAAAGAGATCCTCGCACCACGGCTGCACAATTCACTCATCTACCCCAACATGTCGATCATGGGCTTGAATATCCACGTGCGGGTGATCAAGCCGATCGCGGTCGATCGCACTGAGGTCAACATCTATCCGGTTCGCCTCGCGGGCGCGCCTGCGGGCATGAATTTCGGCAACATCCGCCTGCTCAACGTGACGCATTCGGCCGCTTCGTTCGTGCAGACCGATGATCTCGAAGCCTTCGTGCGGGCGCAGAAGGGACTGCGCAGCCGCATGACGGACTGGGTCGATATCTCGCGCGGGCTCGGCGACGAGGAGCCGGACCGCGAGCTCAACGCCACGCGCGGGCTCGCCACTCACGAGATGGTCGTGCGCGCCCAATACAAGGCCTGGCTCGGCTACATGCATGAGCTGTAGGGTGGGCAAAGGAGCCGGCGCTTCGCGTCGGCGATGTGCCCACGCGAGCCAAACGACAGGCGTGGGCACACGCGTGCGCACGGCGCGCCCCGCAGTCGAGTTGCGCAGACTGCGTAAACTTGGCTGCGTGCGTGCCTTTGCGCACCCCACGAACCACTGAGTATGCGCATGGACCGGGCGCAGCTCGCAGACTTCCTCGCGCACGAGGCTCGCCTCCTGGACGAGCGGCGGTTCCGGGAATGGATGGAGCTTTTCGCGGACGACGGCACCTACTGGGTGCCGGCAGTGCCGGGCCAGCAAAGCCCGTTCGACCAGGCCTCCCTGTTCTACGACGACCGCGATCTCATGCGCACGCGCATCGAGCGGCTGGAGCATCCGCGCATTCACGTGCAGACGCCACCGTCGCGCACGGTGCACCTCATCGGCAACGTGGATGTCGATAGGGCGGAGGAGGCGAACGGCGAGTATGCCGTCAGCTCCACCCTGGTCATGGTCGAGTACCGCGACGAGCAGCAGCGTGTCTTTGCAGGACGCCAGCACCATCGGCTGCGCCGCGAAGGCGAAAATCTTCGCATCGTGCAGAAGCGGGTAGACCTCATCAATTGCGACAGCGCCTTCGAGGCGATGGCGGTACCGATCTGAAGCTACGCCGCGTCCGGGGCAACCCAGGCGCGCCTGATACCGTGCTTTTTCTCGCGCATTGCATCTCTTCATTGTCAATGTTGCTAATTCAGACATTGGTTTCACCTCTCACTTCCAACAAGTTTCCGTCATGCCCCTCGCCAAATTCCGCCGGCGCGATAGAATCGTATTGGGAGGAGGAGCGGAGAGTAAGACCGTTGCCGTGACCCGCCTCTAGGAAGTCTCCGATGGCTGATGCTGCTACCCGCC
>DASXIG010000217.1:0-2697 GCA_036498105.1 Xanthobacteraceae bacterium
TATCAGTTCGCCAACAAGCGCCTGGCGTGGGAGACGATCCCCCCGCTGCTCGACCGCAGTTCGCCGCTGCGCAGCTCGCATCTGCGCGATCCGGTCGGCCCGCAGGTGCATTTCGCAAGCGAGTCCTTCATGGACGAAGTGGCGGCAGCGCTCAATCTCGATCCGGTCGAGTTTCGCCTGCGCCACGTGAAGGATGCGCGCGACATCGCCCTCATCAAGGCGGCGGCCGAGAAGGCGGGCTGGCAAACGCGGCCCTCGCCGCGCCGCGACCAGACCGGCGCAAAAGTCAGCGGCCGCGGCATCGCTTATGCCCAGCGCAACGGGACGCGCTGCGCCATCGTGGCCGAGGTCGATATCGACCGCGCGAGCGGCAAGATCTGGGGGCGAAAGTTCACCGTCGCCCACGACTGCGGCCAGATCATCAACCCGGACGGGCTCAAGCTCGCGATCGAGGGCAATATCGTGCAGGGCGTAAGCCGTACGCTGTGGGAAGAGGTCAAGTTCGACGCCAAGAACGTGACCAGCATCGATTGGATGACCTATCCCATCCTCGACATCACGGAGACCCCCGAGATGATCGACATCGTGCTGATCAATCATCCCGAGATTGCGCCGAGCGGCGCCGGCGAGCCGTCGATCCGCCCGGTGGCGGCGGCAATTGCCAACGCGATCTTCGACGCCACGGGCGTGCGCATCCGGCGCGTTCCGTTCTCGCCCGACCGGGTGCGGCAGTCGCTGTCCTAGAGCATGCCCCGCAAAAGTGGGAACCGGTTTTGCGAAAGAGGGCATGCGCAAACGAAGGAGATAGAGCGGGATGACTTCGAAGAACGTCATCCCGCTCTGAGCCATGATCGCGCGCAGCCTCGATGAAGCGCTGGCGCCCATCACGGATGGCTGCGTGCTGGCAGTTGCACGCGAGCAATCGGGCGTCGCGATGGAAGCTACGCGCGCGCTCATCCGCCGCGGGGTGAAGCGCCTCCATCTCGTCGCGCTGCCGACATCGAGCCTGCAAGCCGACCTGCTGATCGGAGCCGGCGCGATCGAGACCATCGAGACCTCCGCCGTGAACCTCGGGGAATTCGGCTCCGCGCCGCGTTTCACCGTCGCGGTGCGCGCCGGCACCATCGGAATGAAGGACGCCACCTGTCCCGCGCTGCATGCCGCCTTCCAGGCGGCGGAGAAAGGCGTTCCGTTCATGCCGTTGCGCGGGCTGATCGGCTCAGACCTGCTGGCGCATCGGCCGGACTGGAAGGTCATCGGCAATCCGTTCGGGCATGACGATCCGATCGTGCTCCTGCCTGCGATCAAGCCCGATGTTGCGCTCTTCCATGCGCCGCTGGCCGACCGCGAAGGCAATGTGTGGATCGGCCGGGAACGCGAGCTCGCGATGATGGCGCATGCCGCGGCGAAGACTGTGGTCACGGTCGAGAAGATCCAGGACGCAAATCTCTTCGACGATCCGTGGCTTGCCGCCGGAGCGCTGGGCGCGTTCTATGTGGAGCGGATCGCGCTGGCGCCACAAGGTGCCTGGCCGCTCGGGCTTGCCGATCATTACCCGGCGGACGCGGCCCACCTCGCGGAATATGCGAGCCTGGCGCAGACGCCTGAGGGCTTCGCGGCCTACCTCGACCGCCATGTGCTTGCCCGGCGCGCGGCGTGAACGGTTAACACTTGGTGCGCTCTCTTCGCCTTCTGGGCACGGACATCGCGTTTCGATCGTGTGGCCCTGGGTCCCGGATCTTCCCCCGGATCAAGTCCGGGGTCGTCCGGGACACGGAACAACTCGTGTCCAGGCCGAAGTGACGCGAGCGCTTTTGCGCGAGCCGAACGAGAGCCGGGCACCCAGGGGCAACACGACCAGCCCGTGGGTGAACAACAAGGGCGCAACGTGTTCTAATGATGCGTGAGGACCACTTCCGGCAGGAGGAGCTGCTCGCCGATGTGATCGCGGGGCTCATCGGCGATGCGCGGCATGTGGCCGTAGGCGCGGCTTCGCCGATCCCAGCGGCGGCAAGCCTGCTCGCGCGCGAGCGTGGGAAGGGACAGCCCCGGGTTACGCTCCTCGGCAGCAGGCGGCAGACATTCTTCACCGACGGCGGCCGCGAGCTGTTCGATTGCGCCGGCCAGGGCCGCATCGACGTGTTCTTCCTCTCGGGCGGGCAGATCGATGGGGAAGCAAACATCAATCTTGTCGGCATCGGAGATTACGAGCGGCCGCAGGTCCGCTTTCCCGGCTCGTTCGGCTCGGCCTACATGTATTACGTGGTTCCCAAGGTCATCCTGTTCCGCCTCGAGCACACGCGCCGCACCCTGGTGGAGAAGGTGGATTTCATCAGCGCGCCGGGCGTGAGCGCGGACAACGTGTACCGTCCGGGAGGTCCGATTGCGCTCATCACCAACCGCTGCCTGTTCACGTTCGACCGTGGTCGCCGGCGGTTTCGCCTCGCGAGCGTGCACCCCGGACACACGGCGGCAGAGGTAAGCGAGAACACCGGCTTTGCGTTCGACCGCGCGGAGCACGTTCCGCAAACGGAACCTCCGTCCGCGGATACGCTGAACATTCTCCGAAGCGTGGTCGCGCCGCAGCTGGTGGAAGTCTATCCGCGGTTTGCCTCAGAGGTTTTCGGCGTAAGTGCCACCTCTGAAGACAGGGCTGTCGCACATGGCTCATCTCCGAGCGGAGTCTCTCGCTGATGG
>DASXIG010000218.1:0-5486 GCA_036498105.1 Xanthobacteraceae bacterium
CCGAGGCGGAATTTGCAGGTGCTGCAGCCTCCCTACGATTGCGGCGAGGCGATCGATTCCTTAGCCCTCGCCAAGGCCATCCGCGCGCATTTCACGGCTTTCGATCTGATCGAAGGGGAAGGCGAGGTGGCGCTGGCGCTGCGTTGGACCGGTGCGCCGAGCTACGATCGGATCGCTGCTTTCGCTGAAGGCATCCGCCATGGCCTTGCTACGACCATCGAGCGCAAGAAACCGGTCTTCATCATGCTCGATGGCGACATCGCCCAGACGCTGGGCGCGATTCTGCGCGAGGAGCTTCTGGTCGAAAGCGAAATCCTCGCCATCGATGGCGTCGTGCTGAGGGATTTCGATTACATCGACCTCGGGCGCATACGGATGCCCTCCTGCACGGTGCCGGTCACGATCAAATCGCTGCTGTTCAGCGAGGATCCGCGCCGCGGGCGTCCCCCGCAGCGCATTCACCATCACGATCATGCGCATCACCATCATCATGGCGCGCACGAACATGCCCATCACGAACATGGGCACGATCATCATCCTCACGAGCATGAGTAGGTCCAAGGAGGAGTGCCCGGCGTGACCGAGGTGGCCGGGCGACTGGCTCCCCCGCCGGTTGCCGCGGCGCGTTGGGAATTCAAGGGCGTGATCATCGGGCTCGCAGTCGCGCTCGTCGCCTGGCTTGCGCTCCTGCCGCTCGTCTTTCTGCTGTGGCAAAGCTTTCTGTCTCCGCAGGCCGCAAGCACGCCGGCGCGATTCACTTTGGAGAATTTCCGCGACGCCTATCTCAGCGCCGAGACTCCGGCGCTGTTTCTCAACTCCGTGCAGTTCGCGGCCGGGGCGGCAGCGCTCGCGCTCTTCGTCGGAACCGCGCTCGCATGGATGAACGAGCGGACCAATACGCCGTTCAAATCCTTGTTTTTCGCGTTGACCATCGTGCCGCTGGTCATTCCCGGTATTCTCTTCACGGTGTCCTGGATCATGCTGGCAAGCCCGAAGATCGGGCTGATCAATCTCGCCTTGCAGGGGCTGCTCGACACGGACACCGTGTTCCTCGATATCTACAGCATGGCCGGGATGATCTGGGTGGACGGCCTGCACTACTCGCCCATGGCCTTCCTGCTCATGACCGCGGCGTTCCGCTCGATGGATCCGTCGCTCGAAGAGCAGGCCGCCATGAGCGGAGCCTCCGTGCTGCAAACGGCGCGGCGCATAACCCTGAAGCTTGCCTGGCCGGCCGCCGCGGGATCACTCCTGATCCTGTTCGTGCGCTCGGTCGAGTCGTTCGAAGTGCCCGCGCTGCTTGGGCTTCCCGTAGGCATTCACGTCTACACCTCGTCCATCTATCAGGCCATCCACCAGTATCCGAGCCAGGTCGGGCTTGCCTCGGCCTATGCGGTCACGCTCCTGCTGCTCACCTCGCTCGGGGTTTATGCGCAAACGCGCTTTGCGTCGGGGGGGTCGCATTATGCGACGGTGACCGGGAAAGGCTTTCGGCCGCGCACCATTGATCTCGGCAGGTGGCGCTATCTCACCGCATCGATCTTCATCGTCTATTTCCTCGTCATCGTGCTGCTGCCGTTCCTGGTGCTGCTGTGGTCCTCGCTGCAGAGGTTTTACAGCGCGCCATCATGGAACGCGCTGAGCCGGATAAGCCTGGATTCCTATCGCGCCGTGCTCGAGTATCCGCAGTTCGCTCAGACCGTATGGAACAGCTTCGTCGTGTCGCTCGGCAGCGCCACCGCGGTCATGCTGCTCTCGGCGATCATGTCCTGGATCGTCGTGCGTACGAAGCTGCCCGGACGCTGGATGCTCGACAACATGGCATCTTTGCCACTGGTCTTTCCCGGCCTGGTGCTCGGGCTTGCCATCATGGTCTGTTATCTCACTTTCGATATCGGCGTGTACGGCACGCTCTGGATCATATTCATCGCCTACGTCACGCGTTTCCTCCCCTACGGGATGCGCTACAATTCCGCCGCCATGCTTCAGATTCACAAGGAGCTCGAGGAATCGGCGGCGATGAGCGGCGCCTCCTGGAGCATGGGGTTTCGCCGTGTCGTGCTTCCGCTGCTCAAGCCGGGGCTGCTCGCAGGCTTCATCTATGTGATGATCGTCTCGATCCGCGAGCTTTCGAGCTCGATCCTGCTGTACTCGCCGGGCACCGAAGTGGTGTCGATTATGATATGGGAGCTGTGGCAGAATGGTCAGTATGTGGAGCTCTCCGCGCTCGGGGTCATGCTGATCATGGCGCTGTTCTGCCTGGTCCTGCTGGCGCAGCTGTTTGCGCGCCGGTTCGGAATTGCGCAAGCCTGACGCGAGATCGACGTGCTGGCGGTCAGATCCCTGTTCACCGAATACGCAGCCGAAGGCGGCGCGGTCAAAGCGGTCCAGGACGCCGCGTTCGAAGTCCCGGAGGGCAAGCTGTTCACGCTGCTGGGGCCCTCGGGCTGCGGCAAGACCACGACGTTGCGCTCCATCGCGGGCCTGGAGAGACCCACGGCGGGCGAGATCGAGATAGATGGGCGCGTGGTCTATTCTTCCGCCAAGCGCATTTTCGTTGCGCCCAACAAGCGCAATTTCGGCATGGTCTTCCAATCCTACGCCATTTGGCCGCATATGAATGTGTTTCAGAACGTGGCGTTCCCCCTGCAGGTGCGCCGGCTGGGCAGGAAGCTCATTCGCGACAAGGTCATGCGGATGCTCGAGGCGGTGGCGCTCGAGCAATTCGTTGACCGCGACGCCACGAAGCTCTCGGGCGGCCAGCAGCAGCGGCTTGCGCTGGCGCGCGCGCTGGTCATGGAGCCGCAGCTCCTGCTGCTCGACGAGCCCTTGTCCAATCTCGACGCCAAGCTGCGCGACCGCATGCGTTTCGAGCTCAAGCGGCTGCAGCGCGATCTCAATCTCACCACCATCTATGTCACGCACGATCAGACCGAGGCGCTCGCGCTCTCGCACGAGATCGCGGTGATGAACGAAGGCCGCGTGGTCCAGATCGGCACCCCGCGCCAGATCTACGATCAGCCGCGCGACCGGTTCGTCGCGGATTTCGTCGGCAGCACCAATTTCATTGCGGGTACCGTGCTCGCGGTTGCTGGCACGCGCTGCGTGGTGAGCTCGCCATTGGGCGAGCTCAAGGCGCGCGCGAGCGAGGATATCGGCAAAAGCGCGCGCGTGGTGGTCTCGGTGCGCCCCGAGGACCTGGAGCTGTCGGAAAGCGAGCCGTCCGCCAGCGATGACGAGAATGTGTGCAAAGCGACCGTCATCGGCAGAGATTTTCTCGGCGACTATCTGGATTTCCGAGTTGCCGTCGGCGATCTTGTGCTGCTGGCCAAGGCGCATCCCTCGTTGCGGACGCCCACAGGCGATGCGATCTATGTGAGGATGAAGGCGGAGAAATGCACGGTTATCAGGGATCAGTAGTCAGGTATCAGGTATCAGCCCACCTTGTGGTGCCTGATGCGTGATCCCTGACACCTGATACGCGGAGACTGTCATGGCCAAGGACGCTATCGTTTCGGAAGAGCTGGCGAAGAAGTTTGCGACCGAGAAGGACACGCCCTACCTGCGCTGGATACGGGCAGAAGGCCTCGACATCATTGGCGCGCATTACGTGCGCAATCTCCGCACGGTCGAGCTCAAGCCATGGCCACGGCGCGGCGGCTCCGGGGTGTATATCAACCACGAGGCTTCGCGCACCTCCAACGACTGCTACGTCTGCGAGATTGCGCCGGGCAAGAAGCTCGCGCCGCAGCGCCAGCTGTTCGAGGAGATGGTTCTGGTGCTCGACGGCCGCGGCTCGACCACGGTGTGGAACGATGCCGGCCGCCGCATCACCTTCGAATGGAAAGCCGGTGCCATGTTCGCCATTCCGCTCAACTGCTGGCACCAGCATTTCAACGGCTCGGGCCAGCAGCCCGCCCGCTACGTTGCGGTCACCAACGCGCCGCCGATCATCAATCTCTATGAGGATATCGAGTTCGTCTTCAATACCCAGCACGATTTCAAGGACCGCTTCAACGGCGAGCCGGATTATTTCAGCGCCAAGGGCGAGCAGAAGGGCCTCCTTCTCGTCACCAATTTCGTCGCCGATGCGGTCAATCTGCCGCTGATCAGCGCCAAGGAGCGGGGCGCGGGCGGCGGGCACATCCGCTTCAACATGGCGAAAGGCTCGATGAACAGCCACATCTCGCAGTTCCCGATCGGGACCTACAAGAAGGCGCATGCGCATGGGCCGGGCGCGCACGTCATCATTCTCTCAGGCGTGGGCTATTCGCTGATGTGGCCCGAGGGCGAGGAGCCGAAGCGATACGAGTGGGAGGTCGGCACGCTCGTGGTCCCGCCCAACATGTGGTTCCATCAGCACTTCAACAGCGGCACCACGCCCGCGCGATACCTCGCCTTCAAGCACGAGGGGGTCGCCATCCGCAACGTGCAGGGGGTGCCCAAGGCATGGATCAGCCGCCGGGCAGGCGGCGATCAGATCGACTACGTGGACGAGCAGCCGGTCATCCGAAAGATGTTCACGGAAGAATTGGCACGGCACGGCCTCAGCTCACGCATGGACCAGGCCTATGCGCAGGAGGTTGGGGACCTGCCGCCGCTGGCCAAGTCGGCGTGATCCGTCGTCAGAGCGAACGTCCGTAGGCGGACCAGGAGCATTGCATGCACGACATCACCAGCGACCATTGGCACGAGCCGGAAGGCTCCAGGAATGCGGGCTATGGCGCCTGGAAGCGGCCGAACACGCCATATGACGCTTACATGGAGGCGCAGGGGATTCCAATCTATCGCGGCATCGGCGTGCGGCGGGTGCAGGACATGCCGCTCAAGCCGTGGAAACGCATGGGCGGCAACGGCACCTTCATCCAGCTTTACGGCACCGAAGGCCGCTGGGGCTGCTACGTGGACGAGATCCCGGGCGCCGGCGCGCTCAACGCCGAGCGTCACATGTACGAAGAGATCATGGTGGTGGTCGAAGGACGCGGCACTACCGAGATCTGGACCGATGATCAGAAGAAGCCGCACAGCTTCGAGTGGCAGCGCGGCTCCATGTTCTCGATCCCGCTCAATACCCACCACCGCATCATCAATGCGGCCTCGATCCCGGCGCTGATCCTGGTGGCCTCGACCGCGCCGAACGTGATGAACCTGTTCCGCGACATCGACTGGGTCTTCAATTGTCCGGTCGCTTTTGCGTCGCGCTTCGACGGCAGCGACAGCTATTTCAAGCCCAAGGACGACATCGTGCCGGACCCCCTGCGCGGCCTCGCCATGCGCAACACCAACCTCATTCCGGACATCTTCAACGCCGAGCTCTACCTCGATAACCGGCGCTCGCCCGGCTACAAGCGCATGGAGCCGAACATGGCGGGCAATGTGTTCTACGGCTTCGTCGGGGAGCACGTCACCGGCCGCTATTCCAAGGCCCACGCCCACATGTCGTCGGCCGTGCTCGTGTGCATCAAGGGCAAGGGCTACACCTACAC
>DASXIG010000219.1:0-5564 GCA_036498105.1 Xanthobacteraceae bacterium
GCAGGGCGGCCGATATCCTCGGGCAGCAGCGTTGCACTCATGGCGGTGCCGATCGCGAGGCGCTTCTGCGAGGATGACCCCGATTTCGCATTGCGCGCAAACACCGTCGCGTGAGGCGTCATCACGCCGTCGCAGCCGCCCGACCAGACCATCGGGATCTTGGCAATCTCCTCCTCGCTCCTGCGCCCGCGCTTGGCGAGCACCCTGCGAAAGGCATGATCGGCGAGAATGCGGGTAAAGTCGTTCACCCCGCCGTTGCCCTCGGTCTTGCCGATGACGGCGATCACCTCGTCGGCGCTGAATTGACCGGCTGCGATGCACGCTTCCAGCCCGGACGCATCCTGAACGCTCTTGAGCTCGACCTTTGCAACCTCGATGGCCATGCGTGCTCGACCTCACTTGTCCCGATGCAGCATCCGCGCATAGCCCTCGCCGCGATCGATCATCGGCAGCGGCGAGCCGCCACGTCGGGCGCGCAATTCCTCGCGCAGCTCCGCTGTGCGCGGAACATCGACCTCCAACTCCGGACTATCGTTTTCACTGTCTTTTTCTAGGGGCAAGTTCTGGACCAGCACCACGCCATATTCATCGCGCGCCGCCGCCAGCGATACCTTGCCTTCGATCACGTCATGCTGCACGAGCTCGGGCTCCCGCTCCAGCGGATCCCCCCACCCGCCGCCGCCGGTCGTCACCACGCGCACGCGCTGACCGTTCCGCACCGGCTCGCCATCGACGAGGCCGCCGAGGTCGCACGGCGCGCCTTCCACATCCACCGTCACGCAGAACGGTCGGCCCGCCTTGCCGCCGTTGAGCCCGTAACAGCCGAGGCGCACGCGATCGGCCGTGACTATGGTGCGGCAATCCACCAGCGCGCGGTAATGTTTTTCGTATCCAAGGCCGCCGCGCCGCTTGCCGGCCCCACCTGAATCGATGCGGAGGGCAAGCTTCTCCACCAGCAGAGGGAAACGCGTTTCGGTGAACTCTGCCGGCTGGTTGCGGGAATCCGGGACGATGTGAATCGCATCATTGCCGTCGGCATAGTAGCGGCCGCCCGAGCCGCCGCCGAGCACTTCGCGTGAAAGGAAAGGCTTGCCGTCGGGGTCGGTGCCGAAAAATCCGGTATATCGGATGGTTTCCTGGTCGGCAGGCATGCGGCCTTCCACCGCCTGCGCCACCACCCCGGCGAGAAGCCCCAGGCAGCGCAGCAGCACAAACGAGCGCGCATTCGTTGCCGCCGGCCATCGCGGCGTGATCAGCGTGCCCTTCGGCGGAAAGACCACATCGAAGACCTCGCACACCCCTTCGTTCACATGGATCTCGGCGGCGCGCTCCGGCGTATCGGCGAGATTGCGCAGGACGGGCGCAATCCATTTGATCAGAAAGGCGCCCTCCGCGTAATCCGCCGGCCAGTTGATGGGACCGGGTGACTGCGGGTCGGTCCCGCTGAAATCGAGTGTGATGTGCTCGCCATGCTTGATCATCCTGAGGGCGAGCTTGTGCAATCTCGGTTCGCTCACGCCGTCGTGCTCGACGTAGTCCTCCCAGGAATATTCACTGTCCCTGATTTTGGGAATGAGCTCGCGGCGAAAGGTGTCGCGGCACTTGTCGAGAATCGCCTGAAAGCAGCCCTCGACCGCATCGCGCCCGAAGCGGGTGAACAAGCCTTCCATGCGGCGCCCGCCCATCATGCAGGCCTCGACCTCGCTGTCGAGATCGGCCGCCAGCATCTCGGGCACCCGCGTATTGCGTTTGACGATGGTGAAGACTGCGTCGTTACGAATACCCGCGTCGTAGAGCTTGATCGGCGGGATGAGCAGGCCTTCCTCGAACACGCTGGTAGCCGTCCCCGGCATGGAGCCTGGCACGCGTCCGCCGATATCGTCATGGTGTCCGAACGCCTGGATGAAAGCGACGACCTCGCCGTCATGGAATACGGGCACCGTGCTGCAAAGATCGGGCAGGTGTCCGATGCTGCCTTCGCTCAGATACGTATCGTTCATCAGAAACACGTCGCCGGGCCGCATGGTCTCGAGCGGAAAATCGCGTACGACCGCATTCGGCATGGCGGAATAGGATCGGCCGGTGAGCTTGCGGCAATAACGGTCGAACAGCCCGACGCGATAATCGTGGGCCTCGCGGATCATGGGGCTGCGCGCGGTGCGCTCAATGGCATATTCGATCTCGGCCTCGATCGAGTTCAACGTGCCCTCCACGATCTGAAGCACGATCGGGTCTACCGTGGACGTGGCATGCCGCGGCATCTGAGCTGGTGGCCCGGCGCTCACGCGCGCGCTCATTGCATGCCTCTGAGGGTCTCTTGCGAGGATCGGATCACCAGAATCCCGTGCGGGTCTACAGTCATCTCCTGCTGGGGGAACATCACGGTGGTCGAGCCAAACTCCTCGACGATGGCCGGACCTTTCAGCCGGGAATGCGCCGGCAGCGCT
This sequence comes from Xanthobacteraceae bacterium, assembly GCA_036498105.1. GTDB lineage: Bacteria > Pseudomonadota > Alphaproteobacteria > Rhizobiales > Xanthobacteraceae > VAZQ01. The sequence continues at coordinate 2,448 of DASXIG010000219.1, forward strand.
GCGCGGTCATAGACCGGCGTGTCGCGAAATGCGCCGTCAAAATAGACCGGGCGGAGCGACCGGCGCACCGGAACCGCATCGCCTTGCTGCGCGATCCTGGGGATTTGCGGGCGCTCGATCAAGCCGAAGCCCGAGACACAGAAATTGACGAGCTCGGCCTTCTGCTGGCCGGCATAGTTGTAGCCGAAGGTGCGCAGGTGCGCGGCATGAAATGCCTGGATCAGACCGTCCAGAAAGGACGCGTCCACCGTGCCCGCGGGTGCTCCGACCCTGACTTCCATGGACTGCCCGCTGTAACGGATATCGGCTTCCCGCACGATCCGCATCCGCGTTGCATCGATGCCGTCGCGGGCAAGTGTGTCGAGCGCTTCTTTTTCCAAATGGGCGTAGAGTGCCGCCACGGCGGGTAAGTCGATCGCGTCCTCGTGCATCACTTTGGTGACGATGTGATCCGTTCGCCAGTCCACGGCGAGAAGCCCAAACGCGGAAAGATTGCCCGGGTTCGGCGGGACGATGCAGGCCTGCATGCCGAGCAGATCCATCACCGCCGGCGACTGCGCGGGCCCGGCACCGCCGAAGGCGAGGAGCGCGAATCCACGGGGATCGATTCCGCGTTGGATGGTCATCTGGCGAATGGCATTCGCCTGGTTCCAGTTGGCGATCTCGGTGATGCCGGCGGCGAGTTGCGCAACGCTCATGTCGCCGGGAAGCCGCTCCGCCAGCGCAGCAAGCCCTGCACGAGAACGCGAGGCGTCGAGCGCGATGCCTCCACCGATGAGCGTGGCCGGGATGCGGCCGAGCACGAGATTCGCGTCCGTGATGGTCGGCTCGGGTCCGCCGTTCGGATAGCACATGGGGCCGGGCTCAGCGCCGGCGCTCCTGGGCCCGACCTTGAGGTGACCTTCCCGACTGATCCAGGCAATCGAGCCGCCGCCCGTGCCGATGGTCCTGATATCGATCATGGGAATCCGCACGGGAAAAGCGCCGACCGCGCCGCCATTGGTCATGTGCGGGCGACCCGCTTCGATCAGGCAGAGATCGGTCGAGGTGCCGCCGGCATCAAGCGTCACCAGTTCGGGAAACCCGGCAATCTCTGCAACGACCGCGCTGCCAAGCGCGCCCGCGGCGGGACCCGAGAGCGCTGTCGTGATCGGCTTCTTCACCACCTGCTCGGCACTGGCGACCCCGCCGCTCGACTGCATCACCAGGAAAGGCTTGGCGGCGAGCCGGGGGCCGAGCGCCTCGTGCACGCGCCGCAGGTAGCGTTCCATGTGGGGCTTCACGAAAACATCGACCAGCGTGGTGATGGCGCGTTCGTATTCACGATACTCCGGCAGCACCGAGCTCGAGAGCGAGAGCGTGCAATCCGGATATTCCTCGGCGATGATTTCGGCGACCCGCCGCTCGTGCTCCGGATTGGCGTACGCGTGCATGAGGCAGATACCCACGGCATGCACGCGCCTCTTCCGAAAAAAGAGCGCGGCCGCGCGCACGCTGGCTACCTCCAGCGGCTGCAATTCCTCGCCCCGAAAGTTCAGCCGCCCGCCCGCCTCCCGCACCAGATGGAGCGGCACGATGCGCTCCGGCTTCACCCAGAAATAGGAGTTGCCGTACCCCTCCGGTACCGACTGTCGCGCGATCTCCAGGATGTGGCGGAAGCCCGCCGTGACGATGAGGCCGAGCCCGCTGATGTCGCCTTGCAGAAGCGCATTGGTCGCCACCGTCGTGCCATGCGCCATCCCCGCAACATCCTCGGGCGATGCTCCAGCCTTGCTGAGGATTGCGTTCACTCCGTGGACGAGACCCACTGCGGGATTTACGGGCGTGCTGGCGACCTTGGTGACGTGCATGGCGCCTGAAGCGGAATCGACCGCCACTACGTCGGTGAAGGTCCCGCCGGTGTCGATCCCAACGCGCAAACGGCCCCGGCGGTGCGTTGACGCCACGCGTCCATCTTCCATTTATTTATTGCGACGACATTTTCACGCATGCTGCCACAAGCGGATTGTTGGCCGGCACCGCATTACGGCAAGTCGCCGAGCGCTCGCTTGGAATAACGGCGGCATTCCGCCTCGGTCCGCAGTAGGCCGTCAACAACATTTCATCGGCACTGCATTGAACGGTACAGTTGCGAGCATCGCAATCGGCCTTGATGACGCGAATACCCGAGGGAGGCCCGGGCGGCCCGGGATCGCCTTTCTCGCCCTGAGGACCGGGCGGCCCGGGATCACCCTTCGCACCACTCTGTGGACCCTGCCCCTGTCCGCAACTCGCCAATGCTGCGGCCAGTACGATAACTATGATCAAGCTGTAGCTGGACATCCTGTGCTCCGCCGGGCCAGGCGATAGATACATCGGTTTCCTGCTCCGAAGAAAGTGCATGGTAATCGGCGGGAGTGTGGAATGTTTACTGATTGGATTAGCGGAATCGGGACACTAGCCCTGCTGAGCAGTCGCGTTGCAGCCATTGCGGTCCTGCTGGCTTCGCTCCCGGCGCACGCGGACAGTTATCCCGACCGGCTGATCAAAACCATCCTGCCGTATACCGCGGGATCGCCCAATGATGTGATCGCCAGATTCATCACGCCTCATCTGTCCATCCGGCTCGCACAAACCATCGTCGTCGAAAATCGGCCCGGCGGCGGCACCGCGATCGGCACCAGGCTCGTTGCAAGCAGCGAACCCGACGGCTACACGTTGCTGTTCTCCAACACGCCCACCCACGTCATCGCTGCGCTTGGAAATGCGAGCACAAGCTACGACCCGCTCAGGGACTTCGTCCCGATCGGCGCGGTTGCAAGCTCCTCATTGGTGCTGGTGATCGCACCGACGGTACCGGCCCGCACCGTCCCGGAATTGGTCGCCTATGCGCGGGCGCATCCCGGGGAGCTGAATTTCGGGTTCGGTCAGGGGACGCTGCCGCATCTCGCGGGAGAGCTGTTCAAGTCAGTGACGGGAACCAACATCGTCAGCATTCCATATCGCGGCGGCGCGCAGGCAATCTCGGATTTGCTGGGCGGGCGGATCCACTTGAATTTCGGCAGCGGGTCGACACTGCTTCCTCTGATCCGGGAAGGAAAGGTTCGGCCGCTGGCCGTAACCAGCCCGGCACGCCGT
>DASXIG010000220.1:0-6764 GCA_036498105.1 Xanthobacteraceae bacterium
AGCAACTCGGACGCCGAGCCGAACACCGCAGATTGCAGGCCCACGGACCGAAATAGATTGGCGAGCCCATTGCGCACGGAAGCGTCGTCATCAACAACGAAAACGACGGGTTCTGACTGGGGCTCTTGTTTCATGCTTCGCGCACGACGGAAACGGTCAGGAACACGAAGTGAAGCGCTCCGCCACCCGAGTCAAGCGGTGCCGTTGCGCATGGTTCAGGTTACGGTCCAGCGTGCGAGCCGTATCACGGCCCGGCTTCCGCGGGCACCGGCAGGGTGAAGTGAAACGTTGCGCCGGCTCCGGCATTGCGGGAGGCCCATATCCGCCCACCGTGGGATTCGATGATTGACCGGCAAATCGACAAGCCCATCCCCATGCCGTCGGGCTTGGTGGTGAAGAAAGCATTGAACAGGCGACGCATGCTCTCGTCGTCGATCCCAACCCCGGAGTCCTGGATCTCCAGCAATACCTGACCCGCTCCGTCGGATCGCGAGCGGATCAGCAGCTCGCGCGCTCGGTAATCGACCCCCGCCATCGCCTGCATGGCGTTGATCATCAGGTTCATGATGACCTGCTTGAGCTGCACTCGGTCGCCAAGCACCCGGGGCAATGCTCGCGCGAGCTCCAGCCGCAGGATGATGCCGCTGTCGAGCAGCTCGCGTCGAAGCAGGGGAACAACTTCCCGGACGACCTCGTCCAAATCGAGCAGCGCTCGCACCGGATCGGCTTTTCTCGACAACGCGCGAAGCCCCGAAACCACTTCGTCGGCGCGCATGGCATCGCCGATCATGCTCTCGACCGAGCGACGTACCTCGTCCAGATCCGGAGGAAGCCGCGCAAGCCAGCGCAGGCAGGCCGACCCGTTGGTGACGATGCCGGCGAGCGGCTGCTTCACTTCATGGGCAATTGAGGCCGTCAGCTCGCCCAGCATCACCACACGCGCGACATGCGCAAGCTCGGCCTGCGCACGCTGCAAGGCCTCCTGCGCCCGATTGCGTTCCGTAATGTCGTTGCTGGTCCCCATGATGGCAACCGGCCGTCCCCGCTCGTCCCGTTCCAAGGACCAGCGGCTCGACACGGTGAGCCGGGTACCGTCCCGCCGGGTATGAAGGATATCTCCCTCCCAGCGTCCGGCGCGAATGAGCTCCGCCTTGATATCTTCCAGTGGCGCGGGAAATACCGTTTTCATCAACTGATAAAAGATCGTGCCGACCGCCTCGTCGGACCGCCATCCGTACAGCTGTTCAGCGCCCCGGTTCCAATAGGTGGTGACGTCGTTCATGTCGCGAACAAAGATGGAGTCATGGGTAAGGTCGAGCAGACGGGCCTGGCCGCGCAAGGCCAGATTGGCCGCTTGGTTTCGCAAGGCCAAAAAGGTGGTGGCCGCGATTGCTGAAAGGCTCACCAGGCATCGTACCAAAGGGGTGCCCACCGTCAGTCCGTGCGAGAGCAGGAGACTCGCAACGGTCAGGGCGGCGCATCCCGATGCCACCAACAACACGCCTCGCCGCGCAAGGAAGTTGGCGGACAGCAAGATGACCACGACGTAAAGGACCGCGATCGCAATATCGAGCGTGGTCACCGTGTCCACGACGAATATCGCGACGGCGAATGCCGCCGCCAGGAGGGGATACATGCGTGACGTGGCGAGCACCGGCCGCCGCGCCTTCACCTTCATCTTCCTTCCTTTCTGCATGTCGTCGCTCGACTTTGCCCGACGCTGCCGGTCATGCGGGCGGATGACCGCTTAAAACCAATGTATGCCATGCACACAGCATGGCCGTCCCCATATCCCCGCTGTCGCTTGAGTTCCCTTCAGGCGACGCGGCCCCGGCAGGGCCGCATCAAACAAGAGGAGACTGCAATGACAAAGATCATGAGCACGATCGCGATCGCAATGGCGCTGATGGGCAGCGTGAACTTTGCGCTCGCCCAGAGCAACCCCGACCTGGGCGCCGTCAGCGGGAGCACCGCCAACCTCAACGCGGAGCAGCACGACGGCGAATACTTCCTCCCGAAGGGCGACTAACCCGTCAGATGTCCGGACCTGCCTCCGCAAACGACATGCCGGCGTCTCCCCGGCGCCCGCACGTCGCGCCGCGGCGACTCGTTACACATCACCGGTTGGCCCCAACATGAGATCTTGACCGATGCTGGCGATTTTTTGGACGGCATACATCCCGTTCGTCATTGTCATTCTGTATTTGGCTGGACGCTTCATGGTGCGCATTCTGGGAAGGCTCTCTGCGCAGATGCGATCGGCACCATCCGGCAAAAAGCTTCCCAGTGCCAGCATCGGACAGCCACAATGGGACGCTGAGGTTCGCCAAGCTCGCGGCGATCGGATTTCCCGACAAGGCCAGGCTTCCACCAGCTCGATGCTTTGATTAGAGAGAAAAAAAGTCATAGCGGCGCATGATCTGTTCTTTGATTACCGAAATGTAAGCCCGTACGCAGCAGGCCAGCAAAAGCGATGGCAATCGGAAACAAACCCGCGCTGGCCTCAAAAACCATATGCCGGATATCGCCTGAGCGCTCTTTGGGCGGAGCGCCCCAGAGGCCGCATCAAATATAGGAGATTACGATGAAGAAGATCATAGGCATCGCTGCCTTGGCATTGTCGCTGATGGGCAGCGTGAACTTCGCTCTGGCGCAGAGCAATCCCGACCTCGGCGCGGTCAGCGGAAGCACCGCCAATCTCAATGCGGAGCGGCATAACGGTGAATACCACATCCGGGACTGACCAGTTCAAACTCGAAGCACTCTCTCGTCCGAGGACGTACCGACGCCCGCCTGGCGTCGGTGCGTCGTTCATCACGTCGGCGGCTCGGCTTGCAGGTGTACCCTGGCGCCCTCGACAAGGTTGACCGGCGGATTGAGCACAACCTGGTCGCCAGCCGCGACGCCGCTGACGGCTTCGACTTCCGTCCCCATGTCGCGTGCAACCGATATTTTCTGGAGGTGCACCATCCCGTCCTTCACGACCGCAACGTACAGGCCACCGGCGTTGAAGATGATCGCACCCGCCGGCACGAGCAGGCTCGGCGTCTTGCGCGGGATATGGAGCTCGATCGTACAGTACGTCCCTGGCGTGAGCACTCCGTCGGGGTTCGCTATGTCGATTTCCGTCAGCAATGTGCGCGTGCCGGGCGCGAGCGCATCCGCGATCCGGGTGACCTTGCCAGGGAAGCTGCGATCCGGCATTTCGGGGACGTGCAGGACGGCATCGATCCCGGGAGATACGCCGAACGCCTGATCCTGTGGCACGAAAACCTGGGCGCGGATGACGTTGCTCTGCATGATGGTGAACATGAACGTACCGCTGGCCGCGTCGGCCTGCACCAGGCTGCCCACGTCGATGTTGCGCTGGGTGATGACGCCGTCGAAAGGCGCCAGCACGCTCTGATAATCCTTCTGCTGATGCAGCACCTGCAGCTGCGCCTGCTGCGCGAGCACGTTAGCTTGCGCCACGCCGAGCGCGGCCTGTTGCGCCTTGAGAGTCTGGACGTCCACGGTTCCCTGCTGCTGGGTAACCCAGCCTTGCCGCACCAGCGGACGGTCGCGATCCCAGGTCACCTGCGCCAGATCCACATTCGCCTGCGCCTGCTGCTCCGCGGCTTTCAGCTGGCCCAGCGTGGCCTCGGCCTGGGCTATCTGATGGTCGAGCTCAGGGGCGAAGATCTCGGCCATCAGCTGCCCGAACTTCACCCGGTCCCCAATGTCGGCGTAGCGTTTCTGGATGTAGCCGCTGGCGCGAGCGAACATATTCGCTACCGCGAAAGCCGAGGTGGTGGCGGGTAGCGTAGTGATCTGAATACCGTCGGCCGCCCGGATCGCTGCCGCGCGTACGGTGGGAACGAAGTCACGCCGCTGCTCGGAGACTGCGAGCGCATCGCGCTGCTGCGAATAGTGGCGCCATCCACCGACGGCGAGCCCGCTGCCGAGCACCAGGAGCACGCCGATCCCAAGCAACCAGCCGGCCCATCCGCGCCCTTTCGGGCGATCGTCGGGAACATCGCTGGGAGGCCTGGGCGGAGTCTCGGTCATTCTGCCGGCAGCATTGCGCCACTGAGCCAACGGTTCAACGTTCATTCGAGAGCCTCCTCGAACACGCCGTGCGCCGTCTTGCCGTCATTGCCCTTGCGAAGCTTGGCAAACAGATACGGCACGACCAGCAGCGTCGTCGGGGTGGCAAACAGCAGGCCGCCGATGACCGCACGCGCCAATGCAGCATTCTGCTCCTCGCCCGCTCCTCCGATGGCCATGGGAAGCATGCCGACGATCATGGCGGCGGCTGTCATCAGCACGGGACGGATCCGGGTATGTCCCGCATCGATGGCGGCCTCGAACGCGGTCTTGCCGGCGAGCTGCTGCTCCCGCGCAAAGGTTACGAGCAGAATGGAATTCGCGGAGGCGACACCGACCGCCATGATAGCGCCCATCAGCGACGGCACATTCAACGTGGTGCCGGTCACGAACAGCATCGTAAGTATGCCGCAGAAGGTCGCCGGCAAGGCCAGAATGACCACGAATGGATCGCCGAAATTCTGGTAGTTCACGACCATGAGCAGATACACGAACACGGCCGCGAACAGCAGCCCCACCGCAAGGTTCCGGAACGAATCGTTCATGCTCTGGATCTGGCCCATGACCTGGATCGAGTTTCCGGGCGTCAGCTGCTTTTGCAGCTCCGCCACGATCTTGTTGATCTCAGTGGAGATGCTGCCCAGATCGCGCCCTTCCGCGCTGGCATAAACCTCGTAGGTCGGCTGGATGTTCGTCTGGTTCGCATTGGTGGGCACGCTGTCGCGCGCGACGGTCGCGACATTGCTCAGCAAGCCGGGCACCGGGCCGTCAGTGGAAGTCAGTGCGGAGGAGACCGGCGTGTTTGCAAGCTCGTTCAACGAGCTTACCAGGTGCTCCGGCGTCTGTACCGCAAAATAATAGGGGATCCCGGTTTTCGGATCCGTCCAGAAATTCGGCGTTACTTGCTCGGAAGAGCTGAGACTCACGTTGACGTTGTTCGCGATGGTGCTTGCATTGAGTCCCAGCTGCGCTGCCCGCGAGCGATCGATGGTGGCATAGAATGCAGGCGCGTCGACCTCCTGCTGCAGATGGGCATCTGCGATCCCGGGAATTGCCGCGATGCGGCGGCGAAGCTCGTTGGCCACACGCAGGTTCGTTGCCTTGTCGTAGCCGACGGTGCGCACATTGATCTGTGCCGACAGCCCGAAATTGAGAATCTGGGTCACCATGTCGGCGGCCTGGAAATAGAAGACCACATCCGGGAAGACGGCCGGCAGAACCTCGCGGAGCTTGCGCACATAATCGAGGGTCGGAGCATGGCCCTCTTTCAGCGCCACCAGAATGACGCCGTCGTTGACGCCGATGGTCGAGCCGTCAGCGAAAGCGAGATTATATGACCGCGCCGGCAGGCCGATGTTGTCGACGATCATGTCGCGCTCGCGCTCCGGAATGACCTCGCGGATCTTGTCTTCCACCGCCTGGAAGATGCTCTCGGTCGATTCAATCCTGGTGCCGGCCGGCGCCCGGACATGGAGCTGGATCTGGCCGCCGTCAATGACGGGAAAGAAGTCGCGCCCCACCAGCATCAGCATCGCCCCGCCCATCCCCAGCACCAGAATCGCGACCAGCGGCACAACAAACCACCGGTTCAATAATGAGGTGAGCAGCCGGACATACGCCGTGCGCATCCGCTCGAAGCCGTGCTCGAAGGCACCATGGGCGCGGGAGAACCAGCCCGTAGTGCCGTGGCGCTCGCCCTTGAGCAACAGCCCGATTGTGATCGGCGTCAGGGTTCTCGACAGCGCGTACGAGGCCAGCATCGCAAATACGACGGCGTAGCCGAGCGGCGTGAACAGGTACTTGGCGGGACCATCAAGGAAGATCACCGAGGTGAAGACGCAGCTGATGGCGAGCGTCGAAACCAATGTCGGCACCGCGATGCCGGCGGCGCCGTGAAGGGTTGCATTCGGCAGCGGTCTTGCCTCTTCCGTGAGAAGGCGGTGGATATTCTCGATCGTCACGGTCGAGTCGTCGACCAGGATGCCGACCGCGAGCGCAAGACCACCGAGCGTCATGGTGTTGAGCGTCTCGCCGAGGAAGTAGAGGGTCACCAGGGAAGCAAGGATGGCGAGCGGAATCGAAATCATCACGACCAGCGTCGAGCGCCACGATCCGAGAAACACGATGATCATCAGTGCCGTGAGGCCGGCAGCAATCGCGCCCTCGCGCAGAACGCCGGTGATCGACTGTTTCACGAACACCGACTGGTCGAACAACTCGGCGATGGTAAGGCCTGGCGGCGCTGCTGCGCGAGCCGTCTTCAGCGCCTCGCGCACCCGGTTGACGACCTCCAGCGTGGATGCATTCCCGTTTTTTATGATGCTCAACAGCACGGAGCGACGTCCGTCCTCGCGAACAACGTTCTGCTGCACCAGCCAGCCGTCATGGACCTGTCCAACGTCCTTGACGAACACCGTGGCGCCGTTTGCGACCTTGACCGGGATGTTGTTGAGGTCATCGATGGTCGCCGGCGTCGCATTTGTGCGCACGGCGTATTGCGTGCCCCCGATCTTGGCGGTGCCCGATGGCAGCGTCAGATTTTGCGCGTTCACCGCATTCACGACATCCAGGGGCGTCAGGCCCTTGGCGACGAGTTTCGCCGGATCGACATCGACCATGATCTGCCGGTACTTTCCTCCGGCGGGGGTCGGCAGCGTGATGCCGGGAATCGGCGCCAG
>DASXIG010000221.1:0-7704 GCA_036498105.1 Xanthobacteraceae bacterium
TTGCCCGTGCAAGAACTCTACATGTGGTCGGCCTTGCCGTTCGCGCTCGGAGCCGTCGTCTGCTTCACCGTCCACCGCCTCAACACCGCGCGCCTGGCCGCCCGCCCGGAGCTGCGTGAAGCGCAGTAGCAGGGTGCGCAAAGCGGGGTCCCCCGCATGACCATGGGCTCGGGCGGCGGGACGCGCATCCGCGTGCTCGCGGCTCCTGATAACGAATCATTCATCACTGCGCGGGGGGCATCGGCGCAAGGCAACACAAGACTCGGCAATACTGAAACAGCAATCTTTCGGGGCGCTACTTAGTTGTGTTGCGCCAAGGCACGCCTGAGTGAGATCTCAGGCGTGCCATCAGCTCCGCCGGTGTCGCATCTATGTTCCGGCGGGAGGAATATGCAACACCGAAAGGAGATCCCATGAAGACCATCACAAGCGTGCTCGCAGCCGCAGCGCTGCTTGCCAGCATCACCATTGCCAGTGCCCAGTATGGCTGCAGCGACTGCCAACCGCTCCCCACAAATCCGCCGTCAACCTCAGAGGGCGGAATGCCTCCAGGCGGCTACGGCCAGTGACGGCACGGCCACTCGATCTCAAGCGGGGGGTGCTCTGCGCCCTCCGCTTGGCTAACGTTATTCCCGAAGGCGCCACTTACCGCACAAGCATTGAGATGAGTTCGTTCATGGCGGGCGACCATGCCGCATGCCACGGGCGCGCGAGTGAGTTTCAGACATGCAGGTATCGCAGGGGCGCGCCTTAGCCCACTTTATGAAGAGGATGGCATAACGCATATTGCGAGCGCACTGAAGGAGGAGAATCTCGATGGCTCGCAGCGTGAACCGCCAAATCCTTCTGAAAAGCCGGCCTGAGGGTCCACCCAGTCTCGATAATTTCGAGCTGAGGGAAGCACCGACGCCGGAGCCCAGCGACGGCGAGGTGCTCATGCGCACGCTCTATCTGTCGCTCGACCCCTACATGCGCGGGCGCATGAGCGCGGCAAAGTCGTATGCCAACCCCGCCGAGATCGGGCAGCCCATGGTCGGCGGCACGGTCGGGGAGATCGTGGCTTCGCGCAATCCGAAATACGCGGTGGGCGATGTCGTGCGCGGCTATGGCGGCTGGCAGGAGTATGCGCTTTCGAACGGCACTGGACTGCGCAAGCTGGACTCCGCGATCGCGCCGGTCTCGACGGCACTCGGCGTACTTGGGATGCCGGGGATGACGGCCTATGTCGGTCTCCTCGAGATTGGCCAGCCCAAGCCCGGAGAGACCATCGTCGTAGCGGCCGCATCCGGCGCGGTCGGCTCGGTGGTTGGGCAGATCGGCAAGATCAAAGGATGCAAGGCCGTCGGTATCGCCGGCGGCGCCGAGAAGTGCCGCTTCGTAACCGAAGAGCTCGGCTTCGACGCCTGTGTGGACCATCGCGCGCCCGATTTTGCCGAACAGCTCCAAGCCGCTTGCCGCGACGGCATCGACGTTTATTTCGAGAACGTCGGGGGCGCGGTGCAGCAGACGGTATGGCCGCTGCTCAACAATTTCGCGCGCATTCCCGTGTGCGGGCTGATTGCGCAGTACAACGCGACCAGGCCGATGCCGGGACCGGACATGTTCTCCGTCCTGCGCAAGCGCCTCCTCCTGCGCGGATTCATCGTGTGGGATTTTGCCGCGAAGGAAGCTGATTTCGTGCGCGACGTGAGTGAATGGATCCACGCAGGCCGCCTTAAATATCGCGAGGACCTCGTCGAGGGGCTCGAGAATGCGCCTGCCGCCTTCCTCGGCCTGCTGCAGGGCAAGAACTTCGGCAAGATGCTGGTGAGAGTCTCAATGTGAGCAGCGGGTGGCCGTCGTTGGTATCGACTGGCCGTCGGTATGATCGTTGGCTGCTGATCCGGTTGGCGGCGCAAAACGTCGGCGCGCGCCGACTGCGCGCGCTCTTTCTGGGCGCGGCCGTCATGCTCGGCGTCGGCATTGGATTCGCAAGCTTCGTCGTCGGCTGGGCGCTACGTGACGGCATCGGAACAAGCTTCGCACGCATGGGCGCCGACCTCCTCGTCGTTCCACCGGAAGCGCTTGTGAATATCACCTCGAGCCTGCTCACCGTGCAGCCGACCGATGCGACCTTGGCGGCCGATCTGATGCAGCAGATTGCCAGCATCGCCGGCATTGCGCGGATGGCGCCGCAGCGCATCGTCCCCGCACTGGTCGAAGGCCGCCCGGTCAATCTGATCGCGTTCGACCCGGCGCGTGACTTTTCCGTGCTGACCTGGCTGGAGCAACGTCGGCCGGGCCCGGCGACGGGATTGATTGCAGGCGCTCGCCAGAACGCCCCGCTCGACGCGACACTGAGCGTCTGCGGAATGCCGATGAACGTTTACGGCCGGCTCGCGGCCACAGGCGTTGGTCCGTTCGACGAGTCTTACTTCCTGGGCTTCGATGCGCTCAGCGAAGTCGTTTCCTTCTGCCGTGCAGCGACTACCACCCCAATGCGATCGGTGAAGACCGAGGATGGCCAGACGCTGGCGGTCCCCGATCCGAACCATGCCGAGCTCTGCTCGCCGAACCTGCAGCTCAACCGTGTTTCCGCATTTCTCCTGCAGCTTTCGCCCGGGGCAAAGCTGGAGCAGGTCAAGTTCAGGCTTGCCCAGCTCCCCAATATCAAGATTGTCGAAGGCAACGGCGTGCTTACTTCCTCGCGGCAGGCGCTGAACGCGTTTTTGGTCGGCATCGCGGTTTTCACCGCATTGCAGCTCATGGCTTTGCTGATCCTGGTGTCGCTCTTGTTCTCGGCGATCGTGCTCGAACGCCGCCGCGAAATCGGCCTCTTACGGGCGATGGGGGCAAAGCCAAATCAGGTCATGACCATGATCCTCACCGAAGCGGTCATCATCACCGGCCTCGGTGGACTCGCCGGCCTCGGCTTCGGTGCGGCGGTGCTGCTCATCTTCGCCCGCTCGGTCGGATTTTACTTCGGAGTCCTTGGAGTACCGTTCTCCTGGCCTCCGCTGCCGGTCCTCCAGGCCGGTGCGATAGTTGCAGTCGTGTTCTCCGCCATGCTCGGCGTAGTCGGCGCTCTGCTGCCGGCGTGGCGGGTGCGCCGAATGGCGCCAATTGCCCTTCTCCATGCGGAAGAGCCTTGATGTGATTCTGTCCGCGCAATCGCTGACCAAGCGCTACGGCACCGCGCCGGGTTACGTGGCGGTCCAGGACGCCAGTCTTGAGCTGCGAGAGGGCGAACTGGTGTCGATTGTCGGCCGGTCCGGATCCGGCAAGTCGACGCTGATGGCCATGCTCGGAGCCTTGACCCGCCCCTCCGAAGGAAAGGTGCTGCTCGACGGGGTCGACCTGTGGACACTTGCGGAAGTTGAGCTGGCGAGTTTTCGCTGCACCGAAGTCGGCTTCATCTTCCAGTTCCCGAGTCTGCTGCCAAATCTGAGCGCCCTGGACAATATCGCTCTTCCCGCGCTGCTCGGCTCGACCCTCGATGGGCCAGCGGCATATGCGCGTGCGTACCATCTGCTTGATCGCGTCGGTCTTGCGGATCGAGCTGAAGCCTATCCGGACCATCTGTCCGGCGGCGAGCAGCGCCGAGTCGCCATCGCCCGCGCGCTCATCAATTCACCACGCTGGCTGCTCGCGGATGAACCCACCGGCGACCTCGACGAGGATACCGAAGCCGAGATCATCGACGTTCTCGAAGAACTCCACGCGACGGAGTCGTTCGGCCTCGCTCTCGTCACGCACAATCTCGAGCTCGCCAGGCGCGCAACGCGGATCTATGAGATGCGCCAAGGGGCGCTCGTGTCGACCGATCTCGGGGACAAGGCGGTCGCGTTCGAACAATGGACGTGTCGTTCCGCTCCTGCAGAGATCCGGCTGCGTCAGGAGTTGCCACCGGCGTCCCGCGCCCCCGCTCCCATCCCTCTGGGCAGGAATTTGTGGCCCGTCATCCAGACATTCCTGCTGGTCGGCGTCATCATGCTCGCCGCCATCATGCTGATAGACTTCGGGATCGGCAGATATCAAGCGGTTCAGGTGCGCGAGCGGCTGGCACGAACCGCGACCTTGCAATACCTCGCGCTGAACAGCCTGCGCGGCGACGTTCAGTCCATCGCCGATCTCGGCGACGGGCGCTACGGCTTGACGACATATCTGGAGAATGTCAGCGGCGGACAGCCGATCTTTGTCCTTTCACCGGATCTGCGCGCCTATGTGCAGGTGGGAACGGTGTGGCAGGAAGTGCCGATGCAGTCCGCTGACGAAAGCGCGGGCGGCGTGCTGAAAATTGAGGGCAAGCAGACCTATCACTACGTCTTCGATGCGCGTGTGAGGGAGTTCGCGCAGCTCCTGCCCAACTATATGCACGTGCGCTTCTCGGGGCGGATGCTGGTGAGCCCGAGCAGCATCCCGGATGACGGCGTGTTCGAGCGCAAGGACAACTACTACGTATACCTCAAGCCATTCGGCGTTCCCGATGAGATGGTGTCGACGCGCATGCGATTTTCGGGCAAGCCCCCGCTGTGGATCCCCATGCCGCCGCATTGAGGGTCTTGATCGCGAACGCAAGTTGGCATGAAATCGTTCGCGCAAGCCCAAAGAAGGAGCTGGGTAATGGCCGACGAGCGCCGGACGAAATTGCGAGACAGGATTCACCTCCCCGAACTGAAGCTCGGCCCGGAAAGAGATGCGAACAACACGGCGGAGGCTTCGCTCACTCCCGTGCAGAAGTTCTTGAAGCGCAAGGACGAGGTGACGCAGCGGGACAACGATGCGTTTTCCACCTATGTGCAGGAGAAGAGCGAGCGCGATCAACAGCAAGCGGGGGCGGTAGCCGAGAGGCCTCCGGGGGTGCCCTCCCGGGTGAACCGGCGGAGCATGCTGAAATGGGCCGCCGGCACGGCGGCCGGCGCCGAGGCAGCCGCTTTGGGTTATCAGATGGTCGCCGGTGGAGACATACCGGCGCATGGCGTCATGCACAGCGGCGCCACTTCCGCGGAAGCTCAGCGTCAGTTTATTGAACGGGAACTGATCAATCCGCTTTCCGATATGCGCGGGAGGCATTTCGGAAACTGGGTTCTTCTGATGCCGACCAAGCTCGGCGGCGGCACCTACGCCGTCAACCTCAATTCCGGCAGGACGCTGGCGTGGATCTCCTACTGGAATTACGGCGATTACAACCCGATCTCGCATCACCTCTGCGCCTTCCCGAGCGCAGACCCGACCAGGGGCTTCGAATGGATCAACAGCACCCAGGGCGGCAAGAATTCGCTGATCTACGGTATACCCACCAGCATCGAGACGCCGGCCGAAGGGTTCAATATTTATCGCGTGCGCTTTGACGGCTCCCAGATGGAGCTGATGGAAAACGTCTCCGAGACGACCGGGCTTGGGTTGGGCGTCCATGTCACCATCGATCCCAGGACCGCGGAGCGCTATTTCGTCACCGACGGGCAGAAGGACATCGCGGCGTGCTTCGATCGCCACACGTCACGGGTGATTGCGGCGCTCAAGTACGACTGGGTGCCGAACGTCCGCAACCTTGCCGAGGGCTGGCAGAAGGGCGGCGTGCTCAAGATCTCCAAGATCTACCCCGATGCGAAGACCGGCAAATACGATTACCTCGGGACCAAAGGTCAGAAGATCGAATGGGAAATGGTGCCCATGGGCGAGTTGTTCGTCGAGGAAGGAACCATTCCCGGCGACGATGTGCACAGCCTTACCGGCGCCGACGGCACCATCTGGCATCCGACCGGCCGCTGGGCATCGACCGTGATCAGACTGTGCGGCGGGCAGGTCATTCTTGACGCAGAGCGGAACTTCGAGCCGGTCGCCTTCCTCCAATTCAACAAGGATGCCCCGAGCCAGTACGACGTCGCCAAGGTCGATGACGATCACTGGGAGGTGAAGTTCGACCGCATCTTCTCGCCCGGCCACGAGGTCGGCTTCTCGCCTGACGGCCGGTTCCTCTGCATGATGAATAATCTGCGCGAGAACAATTGCTCGGTGTTCGATTCGAGCGATCCTGATCCGCGCAACTGGCGGAAGGTCGCTCACATCGAGGATCCGCTGTGGCGCGGGAAATATCCCAACCCATTCCACATGGTGTTTTCGCTGGACAGTTCCAAGCTCTACCTCTCGATCCTCCATCCCGCGCCGGCAGCGAGCGGCGTCATGGTGGTGGATACCGGAACATGGCAGATCAAAAAGGAAATCCAGGGCATCGGACCGGACATGCAAACCCTGGCCATCACATATGACGGCAAATACGTGGTAGGCGTGTTCAGCGGTTTTCAGCGGCTGTCCAGCGGGATAGCCTTCATCGATGCCGAGACCGACGAGCTCGTCGGCATCTGGCCGAGCAATGGCGGTCACCACGACTGCGTCATTGTGCCCACCAAGCTCGAACATATGAAGCACACGAGGTCGTGCACGCTTTAGGCCGATCTACTCCGCTCTGATATTCGCAGCGCGGATCACGTTGGCCCATTTCTGCGTTTCGTCAGCGACCAGCTTGGCGAATTCAGACGTTGAAAGCGGAAGCGGCGTGTCGCCGAGCTCGGCCATGCGCGCTGTGATCTTTGGATTGGAAGACGCGAGAGTGATTTCTTCGCTCAGCTTCTGCGCGATCTCGGCAGGCGTCCCGCGCGGAGCGGCAACGCCCACATAGATGCTTGCGTCGTAGCCCGGCAGGAATTCGGCAAGCGCGGGAACATCCGGCAGCACGGCTGCCCGCGTTGCAGATGTCACGGCAAGTGCCCGCAGCTTCCCCGTCCTCACATGTGCCACCGACGATGCAGTGGTGCCGAAGAACACCTGCACCTGGCCAGCGAGCAGGTCGATCAGCGCCGGGCCGCCGCCGCGATAGCTCACATGCAGCATATCGACGCCGCTCAAGCTCCTGAACAGCTCCCAGTACATGTGCGGCGCGCTGCCGATCCCGGCGGATGCGACGGTGATCTTTCCCGGATCGCTCTTGGCGGCAGCGATCAGCTCCGGAACCGATTGTGCCGGCACGAATGGATGCACGACCAGCACGCCCGGTCCGCGCGCAATGGCCGCGATAGCAGCGGTATCGCGCAGGAAATTGAATTTCAGATTGTCATAGAGCGTCGTATTCCATGCGTCGGCCGACGTGGTGAGGAGGAGCGTGTAGCCGTCGGGCGCTGCTCGCACGAGCGTCTCCGCCGCGATATTACCGCCGGCGCCGGCCCGATTCTCGACGATGAATTGCTGGCCAAGGCGCTCCGAGAGCCACTGACCGATCAGGCGCGCATAGGTGTCATTGATCCCGCCCGGCGGAAAGCCGGAAAGAATCCGCACCGGGCGCGAGGGATAAGCTTGCGCCCGCGCGAAGTGCGAGACGGCGGGGAGCGCGCCTGCGCTGGCGGCCAGCCCAAGAAAGGCTCTGCGCTGAAGCCTCATGCTGGTCAGCTCGCCATGTCGAGGCGATAGAAACGTGCTGCCGTGCGGCTGAAGAGATCGGCTTTTTCCGCGCTGCTCGCGCCTTTTGCCAGGAGCTTGCAGGCGTTCCAGAACACGGAGTAGCTGTAGGAGCCCTTGTCGACGGGGAAATTACTCTCGAACATTGCGCGCGACGGGCCGAACGCCTCGATGCAGGTCTCTACATAGGGCCGCCAGACCGTGGCCAGTGTGTCAGACGACGGCGGCTCCGGAGGCTCGTCGAAACCAAAGCCTCCAAGACGCATGCCGAGG
>DASXIG010000222.1:0-15726 GCA_036498105.1 Xanthobacteraceae bacterium
CAAGGGCTCGTAGTCCACGCGAACGAGCTCGGCGGCGTCTTCGGCGATCGCGCGCGTATCGGCCACGACGGCGGCCACCCATTCGCCGGCATAGCGCGCGATTTCAAAAGCCAGCGGGCGGCGCGGCACTTTCGGCGTGTCGAGGCCCGCGAGTAGAGGCTGCGTCGCTCCCGCAAGCTCGCCTCCGTCAAGGACGTAATGGACGCCTGGGATGGCGAGCGCGTCCGCCTTGAAGATGGAAACGATGCGCGCGGCCGGATGCGGACAGCTCACGAGTGCGACCTGCCGCGTGCCGGGCAGCAGCACATCAGCGGCGAACCGCCCTTTGCCCGCGACGAAGCGGCGATCCTCGCGCACGCGGCGGTCCGCGGAGATGTAGCGGAAACCGGGCGGAGCGCTCATGGCCCGGTCGCCGGCCGATTGAGCCCTCGCATCCGCTCCGCGGCGAGCGCAATGGCTTCTATGATCTGAGCATAGCCTGTGCAGCGGCAAAGATTGGCGGAGACGGCTCGGACGATCTCCGCCCGCGCCGGAGCTGGATTGCTGGCGAGGAGTGCGTGAGCAGCAAGGATCATGGCGGGCGTGCAGTAGCCGCACTGCATCCCATGGGTCTCGCAGAAGGTATCCTGGATTATCGAAAGCTCGCCTGGACCCGGCGTGAGCCCCTCGATGGTCGTAATCGCATGGCCGTCCGCCTGCACCGCGAACATCAGGCAGGATCGGATCGGCGTGCCGTCCATCAGCACCGTGCACGCTCCGCAGACGCCGTGCTCGCAGCCGGCGTGAGCGCCGGTAAGCAGGAACTGCTCGCGCAGGCAATCAAGCAGGCTCGTGCGCGGCTCGATCTCGACCGAGCGCGCGGCGCCATTAACGTCCAGGTGAACGATGGTGTCGTCCCGGAGTGGGTATGCGCGAGCCGGGACCCAGTAATCCACGGCCTGCGTGAATGCACGACCGACGCTGATTACTGGATTCAGGCTCTCGTTCGCCGGGCGAAGCCCGGCTCGCTCGGCCGGAATGACATCGACTGCTGTTTGGTCGGCGTTGCGCCAGGCATCGAAGATGGCGCGAATGAGCAGAGCAGCTGCGGCGCGCCTGCGATAGTCGCCCGAGGCGTGCAGGTCGGAAAACACGTCCTGGTCGGAGAGGAGCGCCGCAACTTCCTCTCGGATCGGCTTCTCCTGGACTTCTTGGAAGGACAGATTTTCCAGTTTCTCACCGAGCCGGTCGAGCCGGAGCGGTACACTCGTGACAGCACCGATGCCCAGTGCGGCACGCCGGCAGATGCCGGCCTCGTCCAGTGCAATCTGTGCCGCCGCCGAGGCAAATGCGAAATCGCTGGTGCGGGAGCTGACTTCGTGAAAACCCACGCCGACGCGGGCGTGCCGCCAGATCGGAAACCGCGCGCCGGTCAGCAAGCCTGTGGGCGGCAGCACCGTTGTCATTGGCCCGGTGAAGAATTCCGCAGCCGCGGTTTCGATCGCCCTCGCTCCCTCTCGATATGCCAACGTGGCTTCGAGCGTGACGGCAACCAGTGCGATCTCAGCGGCGGGATCGGCGTTCGCGAGCGAGCCTCCAAGCGTGCCGCGGGCGCGGGTCGGGGCATGACCGATATGGGGCATGACCATCGCCAGCAGCGGTACCTCGGCGCGAACCAGCGGATCGTGCTCCAGCACGTGTTGCCGGGTCGTGGCGCCGATTGCGATCGCGCTGTCTTCCTTGCGCACGAAGGCGAGCTCTGGAATCCGCGCGATATCGATCAGCCGCTTCGGCCGCGCCAGCCGCATCGCCATGAGCGGCACGAGCGTCTGGCCGCCCGCGATCAGGCGCGCCTCGTCGCCGTCGCCCATGCACAGCAGCGCGCAGGCCTCATCGAGGTCTGCGGCCCGATAATATTCAAATGGCGCCGGTTTCAACGAAAGCTATCGTACCAGAATCGGCGCGGGGCCGAAGCGATAATTGACCCCGATCTTCACGACGTTCATGCGTTGGCGAATATTGCTGTCCAGGAAAACAGTCCCGTTCTGCTCCACAAAGCGCAGGGAGTCGGCGCCGAGATCCATGTAGTTGTACTCGATTTTGGCGGTCCAGCTGTCGGTGAAAGCATATTCGACGCCGGCGCCCGCCATCCAACCCCACCGCAACTCGTTGGCGCTGAAGAGCAGGAAGTTGCTCGCGGTGGTCATCTTGACCTGGTAGTTGTCATTGGTCCAGGCGGCGCCGCCTTTGCCATAGACCAGGAGGCGATCGAACGCATAGCCGGCACGGACCGCGGCCGTGCCGAGGTTGTCGAGCTTGGCAGTACAGGTGGAGCTGACGACCGTTACTGCGGCCGGCGTGCCGACCCCGGCGCATTGCGTGCTGCCGCTGGCGTTGGTCCAGCTCGCCTGCCCCTCCACGCCGAGCACCCAGTTCTCGATCTGATAATCCCCGCCGACCTGTCCGCCGAGGATCAGGCCGCCCACCCCGATGCTCGCCGTCGAAGGCGCAATGACGCCGCATCCGGGAAACCCCGGAACGGAAGTAACAGGACATGGATTCGGATTGCCCGTGAGACCAACACCGAACGGCACCGGAGTCTCGTTGTTGAACCCGAGCGCGCCACCGACGTGCAAGCCGATGTGAACCCCGGTCCAGCGGAATACTACCACGGCCGGACGCGGTTGGTAGTAAGTGTCCACCGGCATGTCCGCGGCAGCTGCGGGGAGGACCGCGGCTGCGATAGCGACCGCAGCCATGTACAAACGCAGTACTCTCATGACGCGCCCCGCACTCCACCCACGCAACACTGAGGCGTTGCGCCCCAAAGGTGGCACGGTCGTGTCGCACAGGGACAGAGTCAAGGAGCCGGCCAAGGCACCGGTTCAAGCCGCTCATAAAGAACAGCCGAAATAGCCCGCAATTCGCGGATTGCTTTTGGATTTTTCCGCTGTGACCCGCTTGCTACAGGCGAAATGATTTTACGTCCTCAGGCCGAGAGGTCTCGGCGGCGGCTTCCACGATGCGCAGGACGCCCGACATCACCCGGTTGAGGTCGAAGTCCTTGGGCGTATACACCGCCGCGACCCCGAGCTGCTTCAGTCTCCGGGCATCCTCGGGAGGAATGATCCCGCCGACCACCACGGGGATATGCTCGAGCCCGGCCGCGTGCATGCGTGCCAACACGTCCTGCACCAGCGGCAGATGCGAGCCCGAGAGGATCGAGAGCCCAAGCACGTGCGCGTTCTGCGATTGCGCGGCTTCGACGATCTGCGCCGGGCTGAGGCGGATCCCGTCGTAGAAGATGTCCATGCCGGCATCGCGCGCGCGCACGGCAATCTGCTCGGCGCCGTTGGAGTGGCCATCGAGCCCCGGCTTTCCCAACACGAGCTTAACGCGCCGCCCGAGCTTGCTCGAAACCCGGTCCACGTCGGCGCGGAGCTCATCGAGCCCGATCGTCTCGTTGCGCATGGCCTGCCCGACTCCTGTCGGCGCGCGATACTCACCGAATATTTCGCGCAACGCGAAGCCCCATTCCCCTGTGGTGACGCCGGCGTTGGCGCAGGCAATCGATGCCGGCATGATGTTGCGGTTTTCGTTGGCTGCTGCGCGCAGGTCAGCGAGCGCCCCCTTCACCGCGCTTTGATCGCGCGCGTCGCGCCATGCGTTGAGGCGCTCGATCTGCTCGGCTTCCGCTTCCGGCGCCACGGTAAGCACGGTTTCGGCCGCGGCCGCCAGCGGCGAGGCTTCCGTCTCCCGAAACCGGTTTACTCCGACCACGGTCTGCTCGCCGCGTTCGATTGCCTCCAGCCGCTGCGTGTTGGATTCGACGAGCTGCCGTTTCATGTAACCCTGCTCGACCGCCGGCACCGCTCCCCCCAAAGCCATGATGTGGGCCAGCTCCGCCTTGGCATCCTGCTTGAGCTCTTCGACCTTGGCGGCGATCGCGGGCGAACCGTCGAAGATGTCGCCGTATTCGAGCAGGTCGGTCTCGTAGGCAAGGATCTGCTGCATACGCAGCGACCACTGTTGATCCCAGGGCCGCGGCAGGCCCAGCGCCTCGTTCCAGGCGGGAAGCTGCACAGCTCGCGCCCGCGCTTTCCTGGAGAGCGTGACCGCGAGCATCTCCAGCACGATCCGGGTCACGTTGTTTTCGGGCTGCTGCTCGGTCAGTCCCAACGAGTTGACCTGCACCCCGTAGCGGAACAGCCGCTGCTTGGGGTCGGTCACGCCGTAGCGCTGCGCGGTGATTTCGTCCCAGAGCTCGACGAAGGCCCGCAACTTGCAGAGCTCTGTGATGAACCGCAGCCCCGCGTTGACGAAGAACGAGATCCGGCCGACCACCTCGGCAAAGAGCTCGGGCGTGACCGCACCTGACGCCTTGACGCTGTCGAGAATGGCGATTGCCGTTGCCAGTGCGAAGGCAAGCTCCTGTACCGGCGTGGCGCCTGCCTCCTGCAAATGGTACGAGCAGACGTTAACGGGATTCCATTTCGGCATCTCGCGGGTGGTGAACAGAATCACGTCTCGCGTCAGCCGCATCGAAGGCGCGGGCGGAAACACGTAAGTCCCGCGCGAGAGATATTCCTTGATGATGTCGTTCTGCGTGGTGCCCTGCAGGCGCGCTCGTTCGGCGCCGTGCTCGTCGGCGAGCGCGACGTAAAGCGCGAGCAGCCATGGGGCCGTTGCATTGATGGTCATCGACGTGTTCATCGCGCCGAGCGGGATGTCGGCAAACAGTGCGCGCATGTCGCCGAGATGGCAGATCGGGACGCCGACCTTGCCCACTTCCCCCACCGCCGCGGGATCATCGCTGTCGTAGCCGGTCTGCGTAGGCAGATCGAAGGCTACGGAGAGGCCGGTTTGGCCCTTGGCGAGGTTCTTGCGGTAGAGCGCGTTCGACTCGCGCGCGGTGGAGTGCCCGGCATAGGTTCGGAAAATCCAGGGCTTGTCGCGCTCCCGCCGTGTGATGCCCGATGGCTCGTGCATGGCAGCCGCCTTGCTGACTCCAGCCCCGCGGGTTGTGCAATGCACCATCTGTGGGTCGGCCGCAAGCGACTGGTTCCGCGTACATATGCCCTGTCATTCCGGGTCTCGGTCGCTGGGCGGAGCCCGGCTTGCTCGGCGGAATGACAAGCATTTGGGTGCTTGGCCGGTACGAAAGCCGCCGGCAGGTTGTAGATCGGGGGCCTTTGTATTACAGTCCGTAATACAAAGGCCGTGCGCCATGACGATCACGATTCGCTTGCCACTGAAGCTTGAGGCCGACCTGAGAGCACGCGCGGATGCTCTGGGCGTCGGAGTGTCTGATTTTGTGCGCGATGCGATCGCCGAAAAGCTCGAACGCGAGCCCGCGAAAAAGCCGTCGGCCTATGAGCTCGGCAAGCACTTGTTCGGGAAGCACGGCAGTGGCAGGTCCGATCTCAGCACGAATCGGAAAGCGATTCTGGACGAGATTCTTCGTGCCAAGCATCATCGTTGATGCCGGACCGTTAGTCGCGCTTTTCGATCGTGACGATCATCATCATCGTCGCGCAGTGGAGTTCGCGCAAAATGATCAATGGCGACTCATCAGTAATATCCCCGTCCTCACCGAAGCCACTTTCCTCCTGCGGTTCTCAGTGGAGTCGCAACGTGATTTTCTGTGGTGGGCCGAAAGGACTCTCGACATCGATCAAAGGACAATAGCCGACCTGCCCCGGATCATCGCAGTCCTCGAAAAATATCAGGATCTGTCAGCAGATTTTGCGGACGCATCGCTCGTGGCTCTCGCGGAGCGACTGGACGTGTCGCGGATAGCCAGCGTGGATAGCGACTTCGCGGTCTACCGCATGGCCGGTAGCCGTCCGTTTGAGAACGTGTTCCTTGACTGAATGTGGTTCGGGCGGTTCACTCTACGCCTCTGAAAACCTGCGACCGAACAAGAAGGCGCGACATATGGATCCGCTCAGACGTAACATGCTCGTAACCGGCGCCGCGGCCACCGCAGTGACTGCGGCGCCGCGCGTGTTTGCGCAGCAGGTAGGGCAAGGAGGAGCCGCGCCCGCGTTCTATGAGAAGGGCAACGTCCGCATTAGGTACCAGGAGGTCGGCGCGGGCTTTCCGCTGTTGGTCACCCCGGGCGGGGGGCTCAATTCTCGCATCAGCAACTGGCCCAACGCGGTGTTCAACGCGATGGAAGTTTTCGCGGACGACTTTCGCTGCATCACCATGGACCAGCGCAACGCCAACGGCGGTGAATCCACGGGCCCGATTGCGGTGGACGACCCCTGGGGCGCCTTCGCCGACGACCAGCTGGGGCTGATGGATCACCTCGGCATCCGCGAGTTCTTCTTCATGGGCTACTGTATCGGCGGCCCGTTCGCGCTCAAGCTGATGGAGCGGGCTCCGGAGCGCGTCGTCGCAGCCGTGCTATGCCAGCCGGTCGGGCACCGGCCGGAGAACCCGGACGTGATGTACGACTCCGGCCGGGATGTCTGGGCCAAGGAGTTCCGCGCTCGGCAGCCCGAGGTCCCGATGCAGACCATCGACGCCTACCTGCATAACCTCTACCGCGCGCGGCCTGACTTCGTGTACAGCGTGTCGCGCGAGTTCGTGCGCTCGTGCGCCACCCCGATGCTTGTCCTGCCCGACGATGTGCCGGCGCACCCGCACCAGACATCCGTGGACATCGCGTCGCTGGCGTCGAGTGCCGAGGTGACGGTCTATCCCTGGAAGGAGCCTCCGGAACTGAAGAAGCGGACAATCAACCGCGTGCGCACCTTCCTGAAAGCGCATCAACCCGTGACAGCGGCGCGGTAGCGCTGAGCCACACCGATTTCTATGGAGCGAGCCCTGCCTGTCATTCCAGCCGAGCAAGCCGGGCTGTGGTGAGGGAGAAGTGCCGTAGCCGACCGTCTGGTCCAGTTCTACCCAAGCAATATCGAATGCGGCTCATGCCGTCTGGCAGCTCTGCTCAGACGCGCGGCGATATGGCAGCCCCTACCGCCTGATGAAGCCGACGATGAGCAGCAGTACCACCGCGCCGATCACGGCGTTGACGATCGAGCCGATGAAGCCTGCGAAGGGAACGAAGCCGAGCTGCGTAAGCAGCCACACGCCGATGAAGGCGCCGACGATTCCAATGATGATGTTCCACAGCAATCCGAAACCGAACCCGCGCACGATCTGGCCGGCAAGCCAGCCGGCGATCGCGCCGACGACGATCATGATAATGATGCTGTCGATTCCAACCACGAGGTCCTCCCAGCTGCTCCCGAGCTCGCGTCCGCGTTCGGGTCCAAGGAACAAGCATAGCGGAAACTTTTCCGCCCGCCAGAGATTGATCCCCGGCTCATGTTTTTTGTTGCGGCGCAGCATAGAATACGACAGGATGGCGTCGCGGCGTTGAATGCGCGGAGGCGCCATGACCGCTCCTGCCAGAACAAGCCGCCCCACGGCTCTGAAGGATCTGTATGGGGTGAGCGAAATCCCACCGCTCGGCCACGTGCCGCCGCAGATGCATGCCTGGGCGATCCGCAAGGAGCGCCACGGTCCGCCGGAAAGCTCCATGCAGATCGAAGTGCTGCCGACCTGGCCCATCGGCGAGGACGAAGTCCTGGTCTACGTCATGGCCGGCGGCGTCAACTACAACGGGGTCTGGGCGGGTCTCGGCGTTCCAATATCGCCGCTCGATGTGCACAAGCATCCATTCCACATCGCGGGCTCGGATGCTTCGGGTATCGTCTGGGCCTGCGGCCCCAAGGTGCGTCGCTGGAAAGTGGGTGACGAGATCATTGTTCACTGCAATCAGGACGACGGCGACGACGAGGAATGCAATGGAGGCGATCCGCTGCTGTCATCGTCCCAGCGGATCTGGGGCTATGAGACGCCTGACGGCTCGTTTGCCCAGTTCTGCCGGGTCCAGTCGCGCCAGCTGATGCCCAAGCCGGCGCATCTCACCTGGGAAGAGGCGGCGTGCTACACGCTCACCCTGGCGACCGCTTACCGCATGCTGTTCGGGCACTCCCCGCACACCATGAAGCCGGGCGACCACGTGCTGGTGTGGGGGGCCTCGGGTGGTCTCGGGGTCTTCGGGGTTCAGCTCGCTGCCGCGTCCGGGGCCAATGCCATCGGCGTCATCTCGGACGAAAGCAAACGCGATTACGTGATGCAGCTCGGCGCCAAGGGCGTCATCAACCGCAAGAATTTTTCCTGCTGGGGCCCAATGCCGAAAGTCGGCAGCCCGGAGTACGACAGCTGGGTGAAAGAGGCGCGGAAATTCGGCAAGGCGGTATGGGAGATCACCGGCAAGCGCGACGTCGACACCGTCTTCGAGCATCCCGGCGAGGCGACGTTCCCGGTCTCCTGCCTGATCGTCAAGCGCGGCGGGATGGTTGTGTTCTGCGCCGGCACCTCAGGTTACAACATCACGTTCGATGCGCGCTATGTCTGGATGCGGCAAAAGCGCATTCAGGGCTCGCATTTCGCGCATCTCAAGCAGGCTTCCGCGGCAAATCAGTTCGTGATCGACCGCCGCATCGACCCCTGCATGAGCCATGTGTTTCCCTGGACCAAGATTCCCTATGCGCATGAGCTCATGCGCACCAACAAGCATCCACCCGGCAACATGGCGGTGCTGATCAATGCTCCCAGGACAGGTCTGCGCACGCTGGAAGACGCCATCGAAGCAGCGCGGGAGTAGCGCGGGTTAGGCGCGCGCTCTCTTTTGCTTAGACTGCGTACAACAATCTGCGTGCGCGCATCGCAACCCACCCTACGCAGAGGCTTCCGGTTGGTTCGCCTGCGAGTCGAATCGCAGGCGGGCCGCATTAAGCTCACCGCCATACACGAATATGGACGCCGTCCAATAGAGAAACACGAGCGCTATCATGGCGGAGGCGAGGCCCGCATAAGTGTTCACGTAGGTGAAAGAATATTCGGCCAGATAACGGCCGAAGCCTGCGCCGGCGGCGAGCCACATGATGAGCGTCGCAAAAATCCCCGGGATGACTTCGAGTATGCGGCGGCGGCCCGCCGGGAGCCATTTGTGCGCAACGAGCAATGCCCCGACGAGGACCACGCTTGCTATGAAAAAGCGGAAGAACGTCAGCGTGCTCTCGTTGAACGGCGCGAGCCACGGAGCTTCCCGCAGCGCCGTGCGAAACAGCAAAGGCCCCAGCACGATGAGAAAGCCCATAGCCAATAGCGCCAGCGCCGCGAGCAGAACATACCCGATCGATTCCAGCCGCAGCAGAATCCAGTTCCTGCTCTCGACCATCTTGTAGGCGCGGTTGAGCCCGATGCGCAGGCTCTCGACACCGCCGGAAGCAAAGTAGACCGCGAGCACCACCCCGAGCGTGAGCGCGCCCGGGTGCGTCGTCGTCAGAACGCTGTGGATCTCCAGCGTGAGCGGCCCCGCCACCTCCTCGGGCCAGGTCGCGAGCATCAGGTTTGCAACCTGGTCCGCGAGCTCGGCCGAGCCGAACACCCCTGCCAGCGACGTAAGAACAATGAAGAACGGGAACATGGCCATGAGCACTGAAAGCGCGATGTGACTTGCGATCGCCCAGCCGTCGTCGGCAAGGAACTGCCAATACGCATCCACCGCGATGGCAAATGCTCGTCGCATTCAAATCGGGACCCTTGCCCTGAATGAATGTTGCGGCCTGTGCGCCATCCTACTGTGATACCCGACGAGAATGAGCAGAGTCCCTTCCCAGCTGGTGCGAAGTGGTGCGGCAGGTTTCCCATTTGTGCGACGCACACTCCATGTTGTAAATCGGCGCGGTACAGCGCAGTCAGCCGCACGGGAGAGACCTCGTTGAACGACCCTCGGCGCCGCGACGCCGGTGTAAAGCTGATCGCGCTTTCGCGCGACGCCACGCGCGTCGCCGAGAAGCTCCTGGGTGAGGCCGCAGCCGCGGTGCGACAGCGGGTGATGGTGGAGAACCACCTGGTTGAGCGGCTGTTCGATCGCGAGCAGCGCGCGACCCATGGCCTGGCCTGGCTTGCCACATACGTCGAAGCCATTCGCCAGCTCGGTCTTTACGCCGGGCGCTTGCACGCGGGCGAAGGCGTCGGCGAGATGGAGGAACTGCTCGTCCAGATCGGCATCGGCGAGTACCTCGCCCAGCTCCAGGGCGGCATTCCGATGAGTCCAAGCGAGATCGTGCGCCCCAGCGATCTCGGACTTTCGCTCGGTTCTTTTTCGTCACACTTCGCCGGTCCACTCGAAACCTTCATGACCGGCAATGCCGAGCGTCGTGCACGCCTGGTCGAGTTGATCCGCACCCAGCAGGACGGCAGTTTCGGGGACTGCGGGCACGAGGAAACGCTGGTGAGCATCCGGGACGAGATGCGCAAGTTCGCCGAGTCCGACGTCATCCCGCACGCGCAGGATTGGCACCGCACCAACAGCTACATTCCTCTCGGCATCATTGCGCAGATGTCCGAGCTCGGAGTCTTCGGCCTGACCATCCCCGAAGAGTACGGCGGGCTCAGCCTTGGCAAGGAAGCCATGTGTGTCGTCTCGGAGGAGCTTGCACGCGGGTATATCGGGGTGGGCTCCCTCGGAACGCGTTCCGAGATCGCGGCCGAGCTGATCATCTCCGGGGGCACCGAAGAGCAGAAACGCAAATGGCTGCCAAGAATTGCCAGCGGCGAAGTGCTGCCGACCGCGGTATTCACCGAGCCTAATGCGGGCTCGGATCTCGCCTCGATCAGGACGCGCGCGCAGCGGCAGGGCGACGTGTACAAGGTATACGGTAACAAGACCTGGATCACCCACCCCGTGCGCGCCGACCTGATGACGCTGCTGGTGCGGACCGATGCGCGCGAGCCCGGCCATCGGGGGCTATCCATGCTGCTTGCGGAGAAGCCGCGCGGCACCGACAGCAATCCGTTTCCGGCAGCCGGGATGTCCGGGACCGAGATCGAGGTGCTCGGCTACCGGGGGATGAAGGAATACGAGATCGCGTTCGATGGTTTCGAAGTCAAAGCCGAGAATCTGCTTGGCGGCGTGGAGGGCCTGGGCTTTCGCCAGCTCATGCAGACCTTCGAGTCCGCACGCATTCAGACCGCGGCGCGCGCCATCGGCGTTGCGCAAGCGGCGATGGAGCAGGCGCTGACCTATGCCCAGCAGCGCCAGCAGTTTGGAATCCCAATCCTCGGTTTCCCGCGCGTGGCCGACAAGATAGCCATGATGGCGGTCGAGATCATGAGTGCGCGGCAGCTCACCTATTTCGCCGCGCGACAAAAGGATTCGGGCAAACGCTGCGATCTCGAGGCGGGAATGGCCAAGCTGCTGGCGGCGCGGGTGGCCTGGTCCAACGCCGACAATGCGGTGCAGATCCATGGCGGGAACGGCTTTGCGCTCGCGTTTCCGGTCTCGCGCATTCTCTGCGATGCCCGTATCCTGAGCATCTTCGAGGGCGCGGCCGAAATCCAGGCCCAGGTCATTGCCCGCCGCCTGCTCGCCGCGGCGAATTAGAACCCATCCTGTGGCCCGCTCGCATGCAGCCGTAGCGGTTCCTGCACTTACGTTTTACGTATCGCGTAAGGGATTATCACTAGGAGTCGCACATGCCGCGCACCCCCATACACCCCGGCAGGCATCTTGCCGAAGAACTGCGCGAACTCGGGATTTCCGCGGCGGAGCTGGCCCGGCAGATCGACGTTCCGGTAAACCGGCTCACCGGCATCATCAATGCACAGCGCAGCGTCACGGCGGACACGGCACTGCGGCTAGGGCATTGGTTTGGGACAAGTCCTGATTTCTGGCTGAACCTCCAGAAGCTCTATGAGCTGCGGCTGGCCGCGAAGGAGATTGGGCACCGCGTGAACAAACTCCCCCGGCTCAGCGACCGTAAAAAGATTACCTCAGCTGTTCGCGGCTCATCCGCATCCACTTCCGCAAAAACGTACCCGCTGAACCGTTCCGATGTTTCGGTAAAAGGGGTGAGCCGCGTCAAGGCCGGGTGACAGGACTCGCGTCAAACCGTCAAGGCAAAAAGGCCGAACGCCATGCGGACGGGCGCTTGAGGGCGCTAAACCTACGCCGCCCGCGCAGCCTCCTTCAGCAGCTTCCCGGTGTTGCCGGCAAGGATGGTCCCGCCGTCCTTGCCGAGCGCGCGCAGCTCCCCGACGAAATCACGAACGGCGTGCCGGTCGCGGATCTCCTGTGGATAGTCGGTGGCGAACACAATGCGGGATGACGGGATTTCGATCAGGGCCGCTTTCACCGCGGCAATGGCGCCGCAGAACCCGGCCGTGTCGAAGACCATGTTTTGGTTGAGATAATGGTCGAAGCCGTTCCGCGCCTTCATGCCGTGGCGGGGATTGTCGAGCGTGCCCCAGAATTCCTTGTCCTGATAGGAGCGGATGCGCCCGAGGAGCGCTGCAAGCCCGCCGCCCAGGTGCGACATGTGGACGGTGAGCGCGGGATGCCGGTCGAACACGCCCGAATTGATCAATCGGATGGTGGCCATGACCAGCGAGAATTCGCGGCCCACCGAGCGCGCAGTATCGTAGGCGTCGAACTGCCTGGTCTGGTTGAGCTTCAGTGCGGGGTGCACGAATACGAACAGTCCGAGCTTCTCGCACTCGGTCCAGAACGGCTCGAATTGCGGAGCATCCAGATAAAGGTCGTTCGTCTCCGATGTGATCACCACCCCGGGACACCCCAGCTCGTGCCGGCAGCGCGCAAGCTCGCGCAGGGCCTCCGGCCCGCCGAGTGGATTGGCATGCGCCGCCGCGATGAAACGGCCGGGGTAATCGCGCTCGGCGCGCTTGGCGGTGTCGTTGCACAGCCGTGATTTTTCCATGTCCGCGCACATGCCGGCGGCGCTCGTGAGCAGGGCCTGATCGATTCCCGCCTCGTCCATCATGCGGATGTGCTCATCCAGATCGAACAGCATCCAATGCATGATGAAGCTCGGCGCGCCGTGCTCGTCATAGGAGACGAGCTTGCGCCGGCCGAGATCCTTCGGCATCAGCTCGCGCGGAGTGAAGTGGTGCTGGAAATCGACGATCATGCTGCAATGGTTCCCCGCGGATCGTGAGGTTGCGCTCATGCTGTAAGTCGCGCCCCATCCCAGCGTCAAGCAGCACTCCCGGGGACACGCGGGGGTGTGGCGCATGACGAAGTCCTGCGGGAGTGCTAGGAAAGAGCGATGTCCGACTTCCTCACCTACGCCTTGGTACCGATTGCGGTCCTTGCAGTAGCCGTTGTGCTCGTGATGGGCTTGACCAACCTCGCGCGTGGCGGCTCGCCCCAGCGATCCCAGAAGCTCATGCGCCTGCGCGTGCTGCTGCAATTCGTTGCCATCATCGTGATCATGCTCACGATCTGGGCGATCCGATAGAGCGCAAGACGAAGACAAGAGAAGAATGGTTGTCCTCAATCGCATCTACACCCGTTCGGGTGACGATGGCACCACCGCGCTGGGCAGCGGCGAACGGCGCAAGAAATACGACCTGCGGGTTTCCGCCTACGGCACTCTCGATGAGCTCAACGCGGCCATCGGCCTTGTGCGGGTCCACAATAACGACCAGGCCCTCGACGGTCTTCTCGCGCGCATTCAAAACGACGTCTTCGATGTCGAAGCCGACCTTTGCCTGGCCGCGAAAGGGCCGGACGGCGCCCGCATGACCGTAACCGATGCGCAGGTGGATTGGCTGGAGCAGCAGATCGACGGCTTGAACGCCGATCTGGCCCCGCTTCGATCGTTCATCCTGCCAGGCGGACGGCCCGCAGCCGCCTATCTTCATCTCGCGCGCACGGTCTGCCGGCGTGCCGAGCGTATCATGGTCAGGCTCATGGACGAGTCGAGCGAAGGGGTCACGCCCGAAGCGTTGAAATACGTCAACCGCCTCTCCGACTTCCTGTTCGTCGCCGGACGCTACGCCAACGACCGGGGCGCCTGCGATGTGCTCTGGCAGCCCGGCCAGAACCGGTAGGCAAACGGGTATCCCGCGATGGTGATGACGCCGCTGTGGGATGACAATCCGTTCACCCAACCCATCAAGCCGATCGTAACCTGGTGCCTGATCGCCGCAAACCTGGTCGTATTCTTCTATGAGGCCGCTGCTCCGCAGGCGGGTCTCGATCGCATGATCGATACGTTCAGCCTGACCCCCGCCGCTCTATATCGTGATATCACGCCGCGCGGCTCATTGCCGCCGCTCGCGACGCTATTAACGTATCAGTTCTTCCACGCCGACATCGGACATCTGGTCGGCAACATGATCTTTCTGTGGGTGTTCGGCGATGACATCGAACGAGCGCTCGGTCGCGTGCGCTACCTCGTCTTTTATCTTGCCAGCGGTGCCGTCGGCGGGATCGTCTTTGCTCTCTACGATCCGCACTCCGGCATCGAGCTGATCGGTGCTTCCGGCGCCATCGCCGCCGTGGTGGTCGCCTATCTGATGCTGCGCCCCTGCGCCAAGATTACTGTCCTGTTCGGCATCATCCCGCTGCGCATCAGCGCCTATTGGGTGGTCGGTTTGTTCATGCTCACGCAGTTGTGGAACCTGGGCGCCGCCTCCAAGAGCGAGGTGGCCTACTGGTGTCACTTTGGCGGAATGCTGGCCGGCGCCATCCTGTTTCCACTCATGAAACCTCGAACCGTACGGCTGTTCGAATGCATGCGGCCTGAAAAGGAAACCGTGCTGCGGATTGGACCGAGTTCGGTTCCCCGCGCGTCGGAGCCCGACCGCATCCGTTGACACTGCATCACGAGCACCAGTAATTTCCGGCGGTTTTACCGCTCCGCGTCACTAACCGGGGGTTCCCTTAGAGTGTATTGATGAAAATCCTGGTACCCGTGAAACGGGTGGTTGATTACAACGTAAAAATTCGCGTCAAAAGCGACGGTACCGGCGTCGAGCTTGCGAACGTCAAAATGTCCATGAACCCGTTCGACGAGATCGCGGTCGAGGAGGCGCTCCGTCTCAAGGAGAAGGGCCAGGCGAGCGAGATCGTGTGTGTCTCCATCGGACCGGCGCAGGCGGCGGAGACCATCCGCAACGGCCTCGCGATGGGGGCCGATCGCGGCATTCTGGTCAAGGCGGACAGGATGCCCGAGCCGCTTGCGGTCGCCAAAATCCTCAAAGGGTTAGTCGAGCAGGAGAAACCTGGACTTGTGATCATGGGCAAGCAGGCAATCGACGACGATTGCAATCAAACCGGCCAGATGCTGGCAGCCCTCACGGGCTGGCCGCAGGGCACGTTCGCGTCGAAGTTGCTGATCGAAGGCGAGAGCATGCTGGTGACGCGCGAGGTGGACGGCGGATTGCAGACGGTAAAGCTCAAGCTGCCGGCGATCGTCACGACCGACCTGCGCCTCAACGAGCCGCGCTATGCCAGCCTGCCCAACATCATGAAGGCCAAGAAGAAGCCGATCGACGAGAAGACCCCCGAGGCTTACGGGGTGGACATTTCTCCACGCCTGGAAGTGCTGAAGACCGCGGAGCCGGGCGGGCGCAAGGCCGGGGTCAAGGTCAAGACGGTCGGCGAGCTCGTGGACAAGCTGAAGAACGACCTGGGCCTGATCTGATGGTCGTCCTCACATGACCACTTTGCTGCTCGCCGAGCACGACAACAAAGTCCTCAAGGACGCGACGCACAAGGCACTAACCGCGGCGAAGGCGCTCGGCGCCGATGTACACGTGCTGGTCGCCGGAAGTTCGTGTCGGCCGGTCGCGGAAGCTGCTGCCCATCTCGACGGTGTGCAAAAGGTCCTGCTGGCGGATCAGCCGGCCTATGAG
>DASXIG010000223.1:0-5503 GCA_036498105.1 Xanthobacteraceae bacterium
TCGAACCACTGGTCATCGCCGTGACGCACCAGAGGTCCGAGCGGCTCCTTCGAGATGATCTCCGGCAGGATCACGTGATCATTGGGGTTGGCAAGCTTGAGCTTCTCGGCGTAGAGCTGCGACATGTCGGTGGTGAACACGTCGCAGCGGCCCGCCTCATAGGCCTTTATGGTCTCGTCGGCGGTGCCGAAGGCAATCACCTCGTATTTCATGCTGTTGGCACGAAAATAGTCGGCAAGATTGAGCTCGGTGGTGGTGCCGGTCTGGGTGCATACCGAGGCGCCGTTGAGCTCGAGCCCGGAATTGACCTTGAGCGCCTTGCGGACCTTGAAGCCTTGACCATCATAATACGTCACGCCGGCAAAATTGCCGTATGAAACATCGCGGGAAAGCGTCCACGTGGTGTTGCGCGAAAGGAGATCGATGTCGCCGGTCTTGAGCGGCTCGAACCGATCCTTGGCGGAAAGCGGCGTGAATTTGACCTTGCTCGCGTCGTTAAGAACTGCGGCGGCCACAGCGCGGCAAAAATCAACGTCGAAGCCGGTCCAGTTGCCTTTGTCGTCGGGATTGGAAAACCCCGAAAGGCCTTGGCTCACACCGCAGATGAGCGAACCCCGATCCTTCACCGTCTTGAGGGTCTGCGCGTGGGGCTGCGGGACAGCAATGCCATACGCGGCAGCCATTAAAAAAAGCGACAGTGCACGCCTCATGGAATAGCCTTTCACCGATTGTGCGGCCGCCACCTGTCGCGCATCTCAGAACGATCCCCAATCGGGGTCAAGGGGTTGACGCTCCAGCCCCCGAACGTCATCACCTGCTTTCCTGCGGATTCCTTCCGTTCCGACGTGCGGGCGCACCCCCCCACCCTATTGGGCGAGAGAAACGAGCCATGAGCAAGATCAGCGACGCCGATGTGTCGCGTCCACCGCTTCAACCGGCAACGCGGCTGGTCATTGGCGGGCGCGATCCCATGGCGAACCACGGCTTCGTCAATCCGCCGGTCCACCATGCCTCCACTGTGCTTTATCGGACGGCGGAGGATTTTCTGGCGCGCAGGTCGCGCTACCTCTACGGCCGGCGCGGCACGCCGACCTCCGAGGCGCTTGAAACGGCGTTGCGCGACCTGGAGGGACCGAATTGCGCGGGAGTAGCGCTGCTGCCATCGGGCCTGGCGGCCATCTCCACGGCGCTCCTGTCGGTACTCGGCGCCGGGGACCACGTGCTTGTCACGGACAGCGTCTACCTTCCGACCCGCAAGTTCTGTGACGGCGTGCTCAAGCGCTACGGCATTGAGACGACGTATTACGATCCGATGATCGGCTGCGGCATTTCCGCGCTGATGCAACCCAATACGCGCGCCGTATTCGTGGAGGCGCCGGGCTCGCTCTCCTTCGAGATCCAGGACGTGCCGGCGATCGCGGCAGCTGCTCACGCTAACGACGCGCTCGTCCTGATGGACAACACCTGGGCAAGCCCGCTCTACTTCCGCGCGCTGGAGAAGGGCGTCGACCTCTCGATCCAGGCCGGCACCAAATATATCGGCGGGCATTCCGATGTGATGCTGGGCACGGTATCGGCCAATGCGCGGACGCTGACGCGCCTCAACGATACCGTGCACCTCTTGGGGCTCTGCGTCGGTCCCGACGACATCTATCTAGGTCTGCGCGGCCTGCGCACCATGGGCGTGCGGCTGGCGCAGCATCACAGATCCGGTCTGCAAGTGGCGCGCTGGCTCCAGGAACGTCCCGAGATTGCTCGCGTGCTTCACCCCGCGCTGCAGAGTTGTCCCGGACACTCCGTCTGGCAGCGCGACTTCTCGGGCGCGAGCGGCCTCTTCAGCATCGTGTTCAAATCCGTTTCGTCTGCGGCAGTGAACGCGTTCCTGAACGAGCTCACCCTGTTCGGCATCGGCGCGTCGTGGGGCGGCTTCGAGAGCCTGGCGATTCCCTTCGACTGCATGAACATGCGCAGCGCAACGAAATGGGCGCCCGGAGGCCCCACCGTGCGCCTGCACATCGGGCTCGAGGATGTCGATGATCTCACCCGCGATCTCGAACGCGGATTTGCTGCCTTGGCGGCGGCCTCGCAACAGCAGGATCACGCAGCCCCTGCCGAGGCATGCAGGTCGCGCAGCTCGAAATAAAGGTTGCGCGCGTAAACGAAAACTCCGAAGGCCTGCCCAAGGATAAAGACGGGATCGCGAATGAAGAGCGCATATGCCAGGAGCAGGATGCCGCCGCCGATGGAAAAAAACCAGAAAGCGATGGGCATCACCATCTTGCCTGCGCGCTCGGACGCGATCCATTGCACCACGAAGCGCATGGTGAACATGATTTGCGCCACGTAACCCAGCAGCACCCACCACTGGAACTTGGCTACGAACACTTCGAGCAGGTAGCTGCCGACCGCCTGAGAGAGATCAACCAGCATTCCGCTTTACCTCCACTACCTGTGGCACGCGACGCCGGCGCCGGATGAGCCACCACACGCCAATCAAGTCGAGGATGCCGACCCAAAGCCGGTCCCACATGCCGTAGTTCGATCGCCCGGAATGGCGCGGCCGATCGATCACATCCACATAGCCGATCTCGTAACCTTCCCGGCGCACCAGGGCGGGCAGAAAACGATGCAGCCCGTCGAAGTACGGCAAGCCGAGGAAGAGATCGCGCCGGAAGGCCTTCAGCCCGCAACCGGTGTCCCGGGTGCCGTCGCGCAGAACGGCGCCGCGTACCCGGTTGGCGATGCGCGACTGCAGCTTCTTGAACGCGGTCGCCTGCCGTCCGACGCGCTGCCCCGCCACCAACGCAATGCGGGGAGCGCCGGATGACAGCGCCGCGAGCAGCGGAGGAATGAAGGCGGGATCATTCTGACCGTCGCCATCGAGCGTCACCACCACCGGCGCACGCGCGTGGCGCACGCCGGTATGTATCGCCGCCGATTGTCCGCATGACCGTTGGTGCTTGATCTGCCGCAGCCACGGCCGGTTCGCCATCAGCTCCGTCAACGCGGATTCGGTACCATCGGTGGACCCGTCGTTGACGTAGATGATCTCGAAGCTTGCAACCTTGTCGAGACGATCGACGATCTCGGAGATGAGCGGCCCGACGTTGCCGGCCTCGTTACGCACCGGAACGACAATGGAAACTGCCGGCGTTGCGATGCCGTTGGCCGTACCCCTCATCATCCGCCCCTTATGGACCCCCGCACTACCTAGAGCCTGTTCCGGTGAAATGTACTCAGCACGCGACAGACCCGGTCTGACTCCCTCTCCCCGTTCTTACGGGGAGAGGGCTGGGGTGAGGGGCGGAGGCCCCCACTCGACGGGTGTGCCCCTCACCCCCGCCCTCTCCCCGCCCCAAGTGCGGGGAGAGGGAGTCCCACCGATGCTGCGGCACTGTTGCGGATCAATTTCACCGGAACGCGCTTTAATTGAGCGCCCTTTATGGGGCGATGAGCTGGCGGGCAACCCTCTTGATGCGGGCAAACGAGGGCACAGGCATTGCGCGAACGCGACCGTCAGCACCCGCCACAAAGCCCAAGCGACGCGCTGCGAACCAGTTCCTTATAAGCAGCACGCTGGCGATCGCGATGATTGCGCCGGCGAGCACATCGCTCGGATAGTGCGCCGTGAGGACCACCCGGCTCACTGCGATCGTGACGGCATACGCCCACAGCAGGGGAAGCGTTTTTGGCCACAGGAGACCGATGGCGGTGGCGGCAGCAAAGGCATTTACCGCGTGGCCTGATGGAAGACTCGCATATTCGACGTCCCACCCGAACGGCAGATAGAGGAACGGGTCCACGCTGCCGCCGACGAGCGGTCGCGCGCGTCCGATCAGGCGCTTGATGATTGTGAATATCAGGCCGGGCAGCAGGATTGCCGAGAACAGAAATCCGAGCCGAACGGCGATAGCGGCGAGCACGCGTTGCGACATC
This sequence comes from Xanthobacteraceae bacterium, assembly GCA_036498105.1. GTDB lineage: Bacteria > Pseudomonadota > Alphaproteobacteria > Rhizobiales > Xanthobacteraceae > VAZQ01. The sequence goes on from DASXIG010000223.1 coordinate 3,937, forward strand.
GCCGGAACCGAGCTCATGCTCGCCGCCGCGATGGCCATGAGCATCACACCGATCGGGATGAGGAACCAGCCGGACCTGCCGTAGTCGGTGATATGGTCAAAGAACGCGATCAACCCCGGTGGGAGACGCAGCGCGACACTTACCGACCACGCATCCACAAAGGACATCGTGAGTACGATCACCGCAACTGCGCCACCAACAATGGTGCTCAGAATCGGAAATTTTCCGCGGCTGGAGACGGCACTTCTCGGTTTGCGGGCAAACAACGCCAAGTAAGCCGCAACATTGTTGCGCAGATGGGCCAGCCGCGCCGCGTGCGTCGAACCGCGCTCGATCCCGTCGCTGGCGCTCATGAACCCTCGCGTGAGCGGTAGACCGCAATTGTGAGGGACTGCCCGGTACTCAGGTTCATGGCCTCGATGCGCGGTCCCGCCGTGTAGCGCAACCCGATCGCGTCGGCGCGCTGCGCAAACCTTTTCTCGTCGCGCGCATCGATGAAGGCGAAGCGGCAGCCGCCGCCATGCAGGAACTCGGCTGCGCCGATGCTGTCGGTCAGGCGGGTGTCGGTTCCAGCCAGAAAGACGAGACTGGGCTCCTGATAACCAACCGCTGCGGCGGCCGGTTGTGAGCAGCCGCTATCGCGCAGAACGCGAGCCAGCGTGAAGCTTGGAAAGACATAGCCAAGGGAAGGGAGGACGAAGCCGAAAATCGCAATGGCCATGAGAACGGAAGCGGCAACGGCGCGCAGCAGGCCGTGCTCGGCGCCATCGACCTCATAGAGGCGCCACGCCAGCAAGCCCATGATCACCGACGCCCCGAACAGCGGCCATGCCAGCAATCCGAACTGACGGCCAATGACCGTAAGCGCGGCCAGCCCCCCAATGGCCGCCAGCACCGGAATCACGAACCACCACACCGTCCCCAGCACCAGCCACGGCTTGCGCGAGAGCACGCGGGAATCGACGGCTTGCGCGGTGAGAATGGCGACCGCCGGATAAAGCGGCAGCACGTAGTGGGGCAGTTTGGTCACCACCGCCTCCAGCAGCAGCCAGGAAGGCACCAGCCAGGCCAGAAGAAACCTGGTGGCGGGATGATGCCGGGTCTCCCAGGCATGCGGAGCGGCCAATGCGGCGAGCATCGCGCCCGGCCAGAAGGTGAGCCAGAACAGGACGAAATAATAGCCCGGTGGCGCGCCGTGGGTTTCTTGCGCCGTGAATATCTTGCTGAACAGATCTTCCCCGACCGACTCGGCAAAAAACTCTCCACGCGTCCGGGCGAATATGGCCACAAACCAGGGCAGGACCAGGATCGCGAACCACACGATGCCGACGAGAGGCTTGAGCCGGAGCAACCATTGCGCGGATCGGTCCGCAACGACGAGCGTCAGGGCTGCAAAGCCAATCACCATGACAATGAGCGGGCCTTTCAGAAGCACTCCCACGGCCAGCGCGGTCCAGAATACGGCTGCAATCGCCCAGTCATAGGTGGGCCCATCGAGCTTGTTACCGGCCGGATCAGGAGCGTAGGCGCGGGCCAAGGCACCCATGGCGGCGACCACCGTCATGAC
>DASXIG010000224.1:0-4880 GCA_036498105.1 Xanthobacteraceae bacterium
CTGCGGGGGGACCCATGTGCGCGCGACCGGCGAAATCGGAGGCGTGCGGGTGACGCAGATCGAAAAGAAAGGCCGGCAGAACCGGCGCGTGCGTATCGCTTTCTCCTCACCCTCCGGGATCGCACCATGACTGCGGCTTCAAAGTGGCTCGTTTCGACCGACTGGCTTGCAGCTCGGCTGGGCGCTCCAGAACTCGCCGTGATCGATGGATCCTTCTACCTGCCGGCCATGCAGCGCGATGCCGATGCCGAGTTTCTCGCCGGCCATATACCAGGCGCGGTCCGCTTCGACATCGACGCGATTGCGGACCGCTCCAATCCCCTGCCCCATATGCTGCCGAATGCGCAGCAGTTTGCGCATCAAGTGGGGGCGCTCGGCATTGCGGACACCGACACCATTGTCGTTTATGACGGCGCGGGATTATTCGCAGCACCGCGGGTGTGGTGGACCTTTCGGCTCTTTGGTGCCGAGAAGGTGTTCATCCTCGACGGCGGCCTCCCCAAATGGAAGAGCGAGGGCCGCCCGCTGGAGCACGGGCCGGTGACGCGTCCCCCGCGCCTTTTCCGCGCCCGTGAGCCGGCTCCGGGCCGTGTGGCCTCCCTCGACAGTGTGCGCGCGGCATTGGCCGGCCTCACCGCACAAGTGGTGGATGCGCGCGCGGCCGACCGATTCCGCGGGGAAGCGCCGGAGCCGCGCCCGGGCTTGCGGTCAGGTCATATGCCTGGCGCTTTCAATGTCGCGTCAAGCGAGATCGTCGCCGGCGGAAGACTGGCGCCGGCTGAAAAGATCAGGGCCGCATTTGCGGCGGGCGGCGTCGATCTCGAGCGGCCCATTATTACCAGCTGCGGCTCAGGGGTCTCAGCCGCAGTGCTGTGGCTTGCGCTCGACGCACTCGGCAAGGAGCCGCAGGCACTCTACGACGGCTCGTGGGCCGAGTGGGGCGCACGTGCCGACCTGCCGGTCGAGCCCTGACGGATTTGCAGCCACGTGAGCGGCAGCAGCTCCCGGTGCTCAGGAGCTGGTCGCATTCATGTAGGCGCGAAGGATGGCGTTGATTCGCGTCTGATAACCCCGTTGCTGCCGAAACCATTGGAGCAAGTCAGCGTCGAGTCGCATAGTCACGACTTGCTTGCGCCGAGGCAGCACCACTTTTGCATTCTTCCAGAACTTCTCATCCGTGGGGCGGACATCCGGATCGGAATCAATGCCTTTGCGAATCGCGCTGCTGCTGACGCGGCGCAGACGATTCCAGTCCGTGCCGCGTTCAGCCTTCGATGCTCCGCCAGAAGAACCGCCTTTCATGCGGATTGTATTTACACAATGCCAATACGACGGGAAAGTCTTTTCAGCATGATCCCTTGGCCGCAGGAGTAGCGGCTAACCCCCGCAAGATGTGAGGATGCCGGATGCCGCGAACCAAACCGCCTGTCGCAATTGTCACCGGAGCCGCACACGGGATTGGGCTCGCGATTGCGCAACGGCTTCTGCGCGACCGCTGGCACGTCGGTGCCGTGGACCTCCCTGGACCGGCACTCAAGCGCGGCTATGCCCGGCACGGCCGCCGCGTGCTCCTCATCGAGGGCGACGCGGCTGACGAAGAGACTGCGAGCCGCGCGGTGCGCACCTTGATCGACGGGTTCGGCCGACTGGACGCGCTCGTCTCCAACGCCGGCATCATGGTGAGAAAGCCACTGCGGCAGCTCACGCTGGCGGAATGGCGCAAGGTGCTCGACACCAACCTCACGGCAGCATTCCTCTTTGCACGCGCTGCCGAGAAGCCGTTGCGCGCCAGCCGCGGCGCGATCGTCACCATTGCTTCGACGCGTGCGCGCATGTCCGAGCCGAACACCGAGTCCTATTCGGCCAGCAAGGGTGGGCTTGTGGCCTTGACCCATGCCTTGGCCATCAGCCTCGGCCCCGACGTGCGGGTGAACTGCATCAGCCCAGGCTGGATCGTCGTGCGGCGCGAGGAGGAAAAGAAGCTGCGGCGCAAGGACCATCTTCAGCACCCCGCAGGACGCGCCGGTCGGCCGGAGGACATCGCAGAAATGGCCGCCTTTCTCCTCGATCGGGAACGGTCCGGCTTTGTTACCGGAGCGAATTTCGTGGTCGATGGCGGCATGACCCGCAAGATGATCTACGAGGAATAGCCTCCCCGCCGTGAGGCGGCCTTCGGCATGCGGGTGGAAGCACCGGTGCATCCGGAGAGCCTCCGGTGTAATATTCGCGGGCGCGACTCCGGCGGGTGTTGAAGCTTCGCGTCTCGGCACCTGCTGGAGCACATAACAACAGCACGCGCAGGAGGTGCCCATGATCTTTCGCCAGCTCTTCGATAGCACTTCGGGCACGTACACCTATCTCCTCGCCAGCCGGCCCGGGGGCGAAGCCTTGATCATCGATCCCGTCCTGGAGAAGGTCGATCGGTACATTCAGCTCGTCAACGAGCTCGACCTGCGGCTGGTCAAGGCGGTCGACACCCACCTGCATGCGGATCACATCACGGGGCTAGGGGCGCTGCGCGACCGCACCCACTGCGTCACCGTCATGGGAGAGCGCAGCAAGGTCGATGTCGTGTCGATGCGTCTTTCCGAGGGCGACAAGCTCACAATCGAAGGCGTCGGGCTCGACGTGCTCTATACCCCCGGGCACACCGACGACTCCTACAGTTTCCTCATGCGTGACCGCGTGTTCACGGGAGATACGCTGCTCATCCGCGGCACCGGCCGCACCGACTTTCAGAACGGCGATCCGCGCGCGCAATACGATTCGATCTTCAACAAATTGCTGCGGCTCCCGGACGAGACGATGATCTTCCCCGCCCACGACTACAAGGGCGAGACCGTGTCCACGATTGGGGAGGAAAAGCGATTCAATCCGCGACTACGGGTTAAATCCGTGAACGAATATGTCGAGCTGATGAACAACCTCAATCTGCCTGATCCGAAGATGATGGATGTCGCGGTGCCGGCCAACATGCGCGTCGGCCTCGCTCAGGACGAGATCGCGCGCCGTGGCTGGTCCATGAGCGCGGCCGAGGCCACGGCGTTCATCGGCCGGCCGGATGTGAGCTTCGTCGATCTGCGCGAGCGCGGAGAGCGCGAGAAGCATGGGATCATTCCGGGCTCGCTGCATGCGCCCTACCCCGATCTCGCCGCTAATGTCGGACCTGGGGGCATCCTGCACGAGCTTGCATGCGCGACGGGCAAACGCATTGTCTTCTACTGCGCCTTCGGCGAACGCTCGGCCATGGCGGTGCAGGCTGCTCAGGACGCCGGCCTGAAGTCGGCCTGCCACATCGCGGGCGGCGTCGATGCCTGGAGGAAGGCCGCCGGCCCGCTGGTGCATTGATTAACGCAAGATCTGGCTCAGGAACAGCCTGGTCCGCTCGTGCCGGGGGTGCTCGAAGAAGGCTTTCGGCTCGTTGACCTCGACGATCTGACCGGCATCCATGAGAATCATGCGGTCAGCCATCTGGCGCGCAAATCCCATCTCATGGCTCACCACCAGCATGGTCATCCCGTCACGCGCGAGCTCGATCATGGTATCGAGCACTTCCTTGACCATCTCCGGATCGAGCGCCGAGGTCGGCTCGTCGAATAGCATGATCTCGGGTTGCATGCACAGCGCTCGCGCGATCGCAACCCGCTGCTGCTGCCCACCGGAGAGCTGAGCCGGGTATTTGTCCGCCTGCTCGGGAATGCGCACGCGCGCGAGATGATGCCGTGCAACGGCTTCGGCCTCCCTTTTCGGCATTTTCCGCACCCAGATGGGAGCGAGCGTGCAGTTCTGCAGGACAGTGAGGTGCGGGAAGAGGTTGAACTGCTGAAAGACCATGCCCACCTCGCGGCGCACTTCATCGATTTTCTTGACGTCGGCGCTGAGCTCCAGGCCGTCGACGATGATCCGGCCGCGCTGCCAGTCCTCGAGCCGATTGATGCACCGGAGAAGGGTAGACTTGCCGCTCCCCGAAGGCCCGCAGATCACGATGCGCTCCCGGCGCTTGACCGTGAGATCAATGTCGCGCAGCACGTGAAAGGCCCCAAACCACTTGTTGAGGCCGGCGATCTCGATTGCGACCTCGTGCTCGGTCGTACGAAGATCGCTCGCATGTCCGGGGACTTGCGTTTGCGGATCGTCGATTTGACCGCCGTTTGCCATCGGCCGTGTTTGCCCGTGCTCCGACGTCAGCGCGCGTCGGCCCTGTTCAACCGCCGCTCCACGAACAGGGCATAGCGCGACATTCCGAAGCTGCCGAGAAAATAAATCATTCCGGCAAAAGCAAACCCGGTGAACAGAGTCGTGGGCGTGGCCCAGGTCGGATCGGAAAAAGCCGCGCGCAGTTGCCCGAGCAGATCGAAGATTGCCACGATCAACACCAGGCTGGTGTCCTTGAAGAGCGATATGAACGAATTGACGATCCCGGGAATGACCAGCCGGAGTGCCTGCGGAAGAATGACGAGGCCCATCATGCGCCAATAGCCCAGGCCCAGCGCCATTGCGGCCTCGAATTGACCGCGGGGCATGGCTTGCAATCCGCCACGGACCACCTCGGCCATGTAGGCACCCGAAAACAGCACAACCCCGATCAGCACGCGCAGCAGCCCATCGATCTTCCAGCTGGCTGGCAGGAAAAACGGCAGCATGTAGGTTGCAAAGAAAAGGACCGTGATCAGCGGGACGCCGCGCCAGATCTCGATGAATGCGATGCACAAGCTGCGGATGATCGGAAGCCGGGAGGCTCGCCCGAGCGCCAGCAGAATTCCAAGCGGCAGCGAGCCGATGATGCCTGCGAACGAGATCACCAGGGTGACCAGAAGCCCACCCCAGAGGCGCGTCTCGACGTGCGCAAGCCCGAATGCGTCGCCGATCAGCAGAAAGAA
>DASXIG010000225.1:0-2405 GCA_036498105.1 Xanthobacteraceae bacterium
CAAGCACCTCCATGGGATACCCGTCATGGGGGCGTTCGAGGTCCGCCAGGGGCCGCTCGGCTTCCTCGGCGACGTGCTGCATGTCCCGGTCAACACCAGCATCACCACCCGCAATGTGTTTTATCAAGGCGGCAGCGTGACGCTGAAAACCAATATGGGCACTGGCCTCGCGGTGTACCGCCTGCTCAACACACCGACACAGTTCGCCGATCTCGGGGCCGGCGTCCGCGCCTGGTCAATCTCGGCGGATGTGACGCTGAACCCAGGGCAGCTTGCCGGACAAAGCGTGAACCGAAGCGCGGGGTGGGGCGATCCTCTGTTGGGCGGGCGGTACCACTACGATATCGGTAACGGCTTCGGTCTGACCGCCTATGGCGATGTCGGCGGCTTCGGCGTCGGCGCGCATAGCGATTGGCAGCTTATCGGCACCGCCGAGTATGCCCCCAACCCATGGCTGAACCTTCGTCTCGGCTATCGCAGCCTGAACTTCAACTATCAGGCCAGCGGCCGCAGGCTGGGATACGACATACATATGAAGGGGCCGATCTTCGCCGGAACCTTTCGTTTCTGACCCGTCATCGGGAAATGCCATAACCAAGGGAGAGAGCACCTCATCAAGCCCTTCAAGCTCGACGAAGTGAACCGCACCGCTGTCTTACAGGCGCTCAAGTTGGATCATTTCTTCGACGCACAAGTCGCAAGAACTCGGCGCCTGCCAGGTGATAATGCGGCATTGCCGACGACGGTTTTAGAATTGCCTGTTTCGCACTGCCTGGTTGCGACCGTATTCGCATCAATGCGTCGTAGCGCGGCACCCCATGAACCTCGTGTCCCCTTGTTTTCTCTGATGAGAAAGCGTATTACGAACAAACATGATTGTCAATCGAACAATTCTATGAATGGCCGCCGCTTCCCTGCTATTTCCCTGCGAAACCCGGTAGCAGGGAAATAGAATTCCCTGCCGCGTGGATAAAAAATGTTGCAAGCGTTTGATCAAACGAGACTTTGCTCCGCCGCGGGTGAGTTTTTCCCTGCTATCCCGGGACAGGCGCTCGACCGCGAGGCGGTGTGGGAGAGGCTATACCGCGGTAACCTGCGCGGCCGCGCGCTCGGTCTTGGCGGCGCGATCGGCTGCGAGACCTGCGGCCTAGTCAGCGTGCCCCAGCCGGATGACCCGCGCTGCCCACGCTGCGAAAGCACGCTGCACGAGCGCAAGCCGAACAGCGTGGCGCGGACCTGGGCCTTGGTCATCGCCGCCGCGGTCCTCTACATCCCGGCAAACTACTATCCGGTGCTGACTGTGATGCAGCTCGGCGCCGGGCACCCGAGCACGATCCTCGGCGGCGTCGAGGAGCTGCTGACGGCGCGCCAGTATCCGCTCGCCGCGCTGGTGTTCTTCGCCAGCATCACGGTGCCGATGCTGAAGCTCCTCGGGCTCTCCTTCATGCTGATCACGATCCAGACGGGACGCACGGGATGGCTGCGCGACCGCACCCGGCTCTATCACATCGTGCGCTTCATCGGGCGATGGTCGATGATCGACATCTTCATGGAGTCGCTGCTCGGCGCACTGGTCGCGTTTGGCTCCGTCATCACGATCGAGCCCGGCGCCGGCGCCCTCGCCTTCTGCGCCGTCGTAATCCTGACGATGTTCGCGGCCGAAACCTTCGACCCACGCCTGATGTGGGACGCCGCCACACGGCGCGAGCCAGCGGCAATGTCCGCCGATCCGAGGCTCGCCGCCGGAAATTGACGAGAGCGCTAGTACTGGACGGAGAGAGGCAGCGGCTAATCCCGCTCGTGGTTGCCGTAATCACTCCGGTGCCGGCCAGCTTTTCGCGCAACGACTTGCGGATGAGCAGTGGCCTGGTATTGGCGTCATTTTTGATTGTGGCGCCCTTCATCTGCGGCTAAGTAAATGATCGGACTCCTATTTCCGCTTCTGGCACTAAGCCGCGATGCGACTCATCAACGGGGACGTTCTGCAGTTGAGGGTGAAGCTGACGTACGGCGCACGCACCTCCCATTCGTGCTCATGACCCGAACCGGACTCGGCAGGGTCACTGCTGCTCGGCTCCCGAAACTCGACCACCCGTCTAACTCTCAGTCTCTTTGGCGACTCCAGCCGGCGCAGCGGGACGCGGGAAACGGCTGAATTCGGAGAGCAGCGTCGCCTGTTGCCGAGCTCGATCGGTTTGTGCCGTGCCGCAGCTGGTTTACTGGATCAGTATCCATGTTCATTGAAATTTGGCGCGGAGGCGTGCATCAGTCGCGTTGCTGCATGAGGGTCTTCCGGCGTCAATGACCCCACAGGGGCGGTGCCCCCGAGCTTGACATTGCGCAGCACAAGCGCGAGCACAGCGGCCGCAAGCGAGACCAGCATCAGGACCCAGAACGCGTCCATA
>DASXIG010000226.1:0-5252 GCA_036498105.1 Xanthobacteraceae bacterium
CGAGGTCGGCGAGCTGCACGTCCGCGGACCCAATGTCATGCGCGGCTATTACCGGGCCCCGGAGGCGACCGCAGCGGTGATCGACGCCGATGGCTGGTTCAACACCGGCGATCTCGCGCGCTTCGACGGCGACATCCTCTATATCGTCGGCCGCACCAAGGAGCTGATCATCCGCTCCGGCTTCAATATCTACCCCGCCTAGGTCGAAGCGGTGCTGAACGAGCATCCGGCGGTGGTCCAATCGGCGGTAACTGGGCGCGCCGTGCCGGGCAACGAGGAAGTCGTAGCGTTCGTGCAGCTATTGCCAAGCTCGACCGTCACGCCATCGGATCTCATGGCGCATGCCGCGCGGCTGCTGACGCCCTACAAGCGCCCCTCCGAGATCATCATTGCGAATGCGCTGCCGGCCGCCTCTACCGGCAAAATCCTCAAGCACCGTCTGGCCGACGCGGCTCGCGATCGGGCAGCGGACGTTGCTGCGTGATAATCCGAAAGGAGCACGGCGACGCCACTGACGCAAGTTACCACAGGAGAAGATCATAACTACTACGGCAAAAGGCGCCGCGCTGGTGATGGGCGCCTCCTCCGGCATCGGCGCGATCTCCGCCAAAGGCGTACGGCCTCAGGGCTGGACCACGGCGTTCGCGGAGCAATCGGAAAAGTCCTTTGCCGACATGCTGGCCGAGGATGTCATGCTCGAGGCGAGCACTCTCGCACGTCCGATCGTGGGGCGGAATCATGTGAAGCACTTCATGGGCGTTACCAGCAAAATCTACGAGGCGCTCGCTTTCACGCACCAGGCTGAAAGCGGCGCGCGTACGTATCTGGAGTGGCAGGCCAAGGCGTTCGGCGGCGAATCCTTTGCGGGCGTTACCGTGCTGACGAAAGACGAGAGAGGTCTGATCGCGCACGTTACGATTCATCATCGCCCGCTCGCCGCGCTGCTGCGTTTTTTCGGCGGAGTTGCGCGAGCGGCTTCGGGGTACCATCGAGCCCGACCATTTCTTCAGCGGCAAGTGAGGAGCCGGCGATGGTCACGCGCGGGAGCATTGACCTGAAAACCTTCGTGAACGCAGCTGCTCTTGCCGGCACGTTGATCGTAGTCTTCGCGACCGTTAGCGCCGACCTAAATGCCGCTGACATCGATAAGGCGGTGCGCGAGCACCAAGCCGTGGTGACCGATTTGAGCGCCAACGCTTCTGCCATCACCTACTGGGTGCGCAAGTCTGATCGCTGGCACGCCGTGCCCACCGTCGCCACTGAGATTCGGAGCGCATGGCGACGCGAAAAATCATGCCCTGGTCCGTTTCTCGTCGGTGCTTTTACCGGGCCAGTCCCAGCTGATCTCGGTCCCCTTTGCCAATGGCGAGCAGCAACAAGTTTTGCGGATCCCAGCTGACGCTCGCTTCAAGTTCTTGCACAGCCTGGGCTGGAGGCGCCGCAAAGCCGTTCTGCAAGCGTGCCGGTGGCTACGCAAGCTGCTCGCCGACGAGCTTTCCTATATCCGCGAGCAGCCGGCGTAGTTGACTCGGTGTCGTGCCTTCGGCCCGTGATGAAAACATAGGCGCCTTCTTCAACGAACCGCATGGCGCTCGCCAGCGCCATGCCGCTCGATCCACCCGTGATGACTGCAACCTTACCCTCAAGCTTTCCCATGACTTCTCCTTTCGTCGTGTCGGACAGGGTCTCTGTTCCCATTTGCACAAATGCGCTGTATCTTGTAGATCATTGATCCAGATCCCGATGCAGCGCCAACCGAGACCTGTGCGACAAGGAACCGGCAGTCAAATAGGTTGGCCGGTAGCATGTGAGGAGTTGATGGTGAAGACCCATCCGTCGGGGCCGATGATCTCAAACGAGTCGTGAATGCGACCTCGTCGGATCGGAGATGGGCACATCCCCTCTCTTCGAAGATGCGGTGCGTAGCGTCAACGTCGTCGAACATCAGATCGAAGGGCGCTCCCGTCCTCGGCTCAGGTGGTTGCTCGGCTTGTATGACAACCAGATGCGTGCCGCCGCGCAATTCAAGTACTGCCAGATCGCGGCTTGATGCGATCGGACGCAACCCCACTGTTGCGAGCCAACACGAGGCAACGCCAACATCGGTGACGTTAAGGCGCACGTGACCACGCCGCGATCTTCGAGGCTCGGCCCGATGTCACGGCGGTAGTGCACGCGCATGCCGAGGACACCCCTGGCCTTTGGTGTCGCCGATGCGACAAAGCTGCGGCCGGTGATCCATTCGGGAAGCTTCATCGGGACAGAGGTGCCGGTCTGGGACATGGCTGATAATTCGGCGATACCAACCTGCTCGTCAGCAATGTGGAGCAGGGTCGCGATCTCGCGAAATGCCTTGGCGGGAACAATGTGGCACTGATGCGCGGCCACGGTTTTGCAGCCGGCCGCAGCCTCATCGAGGTCGTGCGAATGTCGGTCTATCTGCCGCGCTACGCACGCACGCTGATGCGGGCGAAGCAACTGGGGGGCACCATCAACTACCTGTGACAGGGGAGATCGATGCCCACAACCGCGGGTAAAGCCCTTATTCGATCGAGACCTGGCGCGCCTGGGAATACTGGGCGAACAAGGCCGGCTGTGGTCATATGCTCACGGGGCCGAATGACGAACGGACACGCGCCCTCGGGAGCTGAGGACGCTCACCCCCTGGAACATGCCGGTCTATTCCGATTAATGCCCAATGCCTTCTCAGTATCGGCACTTGCCCTAGTTGAGCTTGAGCGGCAGTGACTGATCCAATATGATTTTTCCGTGCCAAGCCCAGTGCTCGGCAATATTCCCCACCGAGAGGTTTCAATGTTTAATAGTGACCCCCTGGCCAACAAGGCCGGCGCAATCCTCATTCAGAAAACCGAACCGCGTTTAGAAGCCCTCCTTGCCCAACACGGGGCTTCAGACCCAGGCGAGCTGCCGCGCGCTGTGCAAGGCCAATTGCTACAGCGAGCAACCCTCGAGACGGCTGCGATCAATTTTCCGGCCGGCAACCTCGAAATGTTAAAGCACGGCCTTCAGTCCTTGCTCCATTCAGCCTTTCTTGCGGCAATGGATCGGATCAGGGCGTCGTGCAAGGGCCAAGGGGGTGCCTTTGAGATGACAAGAGGCGTACGCGCCGCCGTGGTCCTCGCGGGTTTCGGTCTTCCTGTCGCGCCCTTCGACCTGAAGGCAATGCGCATTCTGGCAAAACCGAGCAATGATATGGATACGGTCCAGGCCCTGTTCTCCGCCGATAAGGGAGCGTACGTGGGCTATAGCACTTGCGACGCGCCGTTCTACCTGCTCCTGACAGATTGCGTCCGCACTTTAACTGCAGTTGGTGCCGACCCATCCGAGCCTTTCCGAAGTGAGGCAGCTCCTTGCGCGCACCGACGGGTCCCTTCCGCCAGATCCTGGAATGCCCTTCAGACCCGGAATGGCAATTTTCGGTCGTCAGCCGGGCGATACAATTTCGACCGTTGCATCGCTTGACCCGCGCCCGACCGGCGGGTCAATCAAATTGTATGCCGGGTGGCAAGTGGACGGCGAGCCCTTTGGCGCTCCCAACGAGGGATATGTCCCCGTCCCAGGGACAGCTGTTGAGGGCAGTAGTCCATGACCCAGCAGTTGCGTACTCGTTCTGGCTAACTCCAGGTGTGACACCTATCCATTGAAGGGAGTCGCGGGCAAAGGTAGCCTCGCAGTCGCCGCCGCACCTTCCGCTCATTGCGAGAGATTACCAGGCGAGGTACGGTGGCGATCTCAACCAGGACCGTGTCAACCTCGCGCAGCGTTGACTGGCAAATGAGAAGTGTTGGAGCACAGCGGCACCGGTGAGGGGCTACCTTCGCACCAGTTTGTGGGAAAGGGGGCATTGATGCGCGAGCCGAACGCCTTGATTAGCACCGGCGCACTGGCGCGCGGCCTGAGCGCGGGCGATTTGCGGGTTTTTGACTGCACGACCTATTTGGAGCCGCCGCCGCCTGGCAGCGACGATCCTTATGTTACGGTACCCGACCGCAGCAGCTTCGAGACGGGGGACATCCCCGGCGCCGACTTCCTCGACCTGCAAGGCGAGTTTTCCGACAACACGACGCGGCTTCGCTTCATGATGCCACCTGTAGAGCAGCTCGAGTCCGCATTCGGCCGTCATGGCATCGGCGAGGGCGTTCGCGTCGTGCTTTACAGCATCGGCACCATGATGTGGGCGACGCGGTTCTGGTGGATGCTGAAGGCGCTCGGCTTCGACGATGCTGCCGTTCTCGATGGCGGTTTCGAGAAATGGCTGGCTGAGGACCTTCCAGTAGAGCGCGGTCCTCCGATGGGGTATCGACCGGCCGTCTTCACCGCCAAACCTAGGCCCGGCCGGTTCATAGGCAAGAAGAGGGTGCTCGCGGCCACTAAGGATCCAAACGCTGTGATCGTCAACGCGCTCGGCCCGCAGTTCCACCAGGGTCTCGAACCAAGCCGCTACGGCCGCCCGGGTCGGATACCGGGGAGCGTCAATGTCCCGGCGGCAAGCCTGGTGGATTTGCAAAGTAAGACGTTCACCCCGCTTGCTGACGCCGCGGCGAAATTCGCGGCAGCCGGGGTCGGTAAGGATCGGCGCGTCATTGCCTATTGCGGCGGTGGCATCTCCGCGACGGTCGATCTGTTCCTGCTACATCAGCTTGGGTTCGACGACCTAACGCTTTATGACGGGTCGATGGGCGAATGGGCGAAAGATCCGGTGCTCCCGATAGAGAAGGGGTGACCGGTGCCACCTCGTGCCGCTTAGGGAGCGGCAGCTTACTTGCGGCGCCGCGTCAAGCTCAAACCAAGGAGTGCCGACCCGGGAAGGACCAGGCTGGCCGGCTCCGGCACCGGGACCAGGAAGGTGTGGAGGAAGTCCCGCTCTTCACCGCCTGGGAACATCGTGGAGTGGATGTTAAAATAGGTCTCCCGGCTTTGTCAGGGTAACCGGATACCGGAGAGACGGATTGCGGGTAGGCTGGCGCGATGTCAGAAATTTCATATCGCCGCCACCGCTTTCCGCCGGTAATCATCCAGCACGCTGTGTGGCTCTACCTGCGTTTCACGCTGAGCTACCGCGATGTCGAGGAACTGCTTGCCGAGCGCGGGCTCGACATCTCCTACGAGAGCGTGCGTAGCTGGGTGCAGAAATTCGGGCCGATGCGGCTGCGGCAGGTTCGTCCTCGGCCGAGCGATCGATGGCATCTCGACGAGATGGTCGTCCGGATCGCGGGCAAGCGGATGTATCT
>DASXIG010000227.1:0-2756 GCA_036498105.1 Xanthobacteraceae bacterium
GCCTACAGGGTTTCCATGGGCCATGTCATGACCATGCAGCATCGGCTTTACGATTGTTACTGGCAGATGCGCATGCCTGAGCTCGAGCTCGGCTCCGAAGTCAGCGTGGCGCTGATCGCGTATCTCACGAAGGAGGCCAGGGACGGTGAGATTACCGCACCCGGGCTCAAGCGGTGAGCGCGGAGGGATCATGAAGCGGGCTGCTATCCTTGCACTCCTTCTCCTGCCTCTCCTGCCAGTGGGAGCGCCGGGTTTTGCCCAGGAGAAAGCTGCCATCGATCCGGCGCGCTCCGATGAGGCGATCGCCGCGGCCTTCGCCGGCGCGCCCGCGGAGTGGCAGGCGCGGCTGGTCCCCGACGAAACGATGCGCGAGTGCTCGGCGCACCGCGATAACGTGCCCAAAGCAGTGGCAGAAGCGATCCAGCAGCGCGCCAGGGCGAGCATTTCCTATCCGAGCGACGGCAATTACGTCGGCGACTGGCACACTGGCGAAGCCATCGCCCAGTCCGGCTATGGTCTGCGCTTCACCGACTATCCGCCGCGCTTGGCCAACGGGGGCAACTGCTATGCGTGCCACCAGATCGGTCCGCAGGAGCTGAGCTACGGAACGCTCGGCCCATCGTTGCTCGCGTACGGCAGGCTGCGCGGTGCCGCCGAGATAAAGGCGACTTACGAGAAGATCTACGATTCGCACGCCGCGCTGGCGTGCTCCAACATGCCGCGCTTCGGCACCAACAGGATCCTGACTATCGATCAGATCAGGGATCTCGTCGCGTTGCTGATGAGCCCGGACAGTCCCGTCAACAAGTGAATGCGCCACAAGAGAGATAGAGTAGAGAGAGCTGAACCTGGAGACCGCCGATGTTGAAGAACCGCCGAGAGATGATCGGGTCGCTCGCTGTTTCCGGAGCGATTCTAGCCGCAACCAGCAACG
The DNA here is from genome assembly GCA_036498105.1 of Xanthobacteraceae bacterium. GTDB lineage: Bacteria > Pseudomonadota > Alphaproteobacteria > Rhizobiales > Xanthobacteraceae > VAZQ01. The sequence goes on from DASXIG010000227.1 coordinate 935, forward strand.
CCCGCAGCAACCCTGTTGCCATCGATCTCGCCGCCATCAAGAAAGAAACCGACATTGCCTGTCTTTACCATTGCGATTTCGGCGACCCGCAGCGCTTTTCGCAGATGCTGCAGAACATGCTCAACCATTACTCCGCATATGAGTTCGATACTTTCAAGCTCAAGCTGGTCACGGTAGCGCACGGGGCGGGTATCAAGTTCTTCCTGGACGACCGCACCGGCACCCCCTGGGAAAAGGACGTGATCGATCCGGCGATCTATCAGCGCTTCGTCGGCCTCACCAAATACGGAGTCGAGGGTTATCTCTGCCAGATCACCTACAAGCGTCTGAACATCGATCCGGCGAAGACGCGACCGGACTCCTTTCTGAAATACGTACCTTCCGGAGTGGCGACTGTGGCGGAGCTGCAATCCAAGGGATTCGCCTACATCAAGACGGGATAAAGGCTGTTGAGCAGCGCACGTTCCCGGCAATTACCGAGTTACTCGTCCGCGCTATCGTTTTCCACGGCGCGTACCGGGGTGTTCGGAACCACCCCGCGCCGGCGCCGTTGGCGATAGGACTCGCTGCGATTCATCCACTCACCGCGTGTCGCGGCGATGGCATTGCGATCCCAATCCTCGGTCCAATCGCCGAGCGAGTAACCGAACCACGGTGCCTCCGGCTTGAGCGGCGGCAGTCCGAGCTTTTCCCACAAGGCCTTCGCTTGTTCCATGTACTCGCGCTTGGGCAAGGCCAACGGCGGCATCGGATTCTTCATGGTGGCATCGATGAGCAATGCCGAATCGAGCTCGGGCCTGTCGGTTGTGCGCGGGCCGTGGCCGGGCTCCCGATAGGGAACGACGCTCATATCAGCGGCCGGATTGCAGCGGTAGGACATCGCCCAGAAAACCGCATCGGCATTGCGAGGCTCGATATCCTCGTCGACCGCGATGACGAATTTGCCGACGAACGGGTGAAGCGTGAGCGCGCCCTGCAGCGCCCGCCAGATTTCCGTCCGCGGTACTCCGCGCGCGAACTGAAGAATCACCACCTTGCGCAGGTTCGTAAGCGGCTCATGCAGCGAAACCTGCTTGATGCCTCTGATGCCGAGACCATCCCGCAGATGAGCGAGGAAGAGAGGTTCGTAGGCAAGCTTCTTGACTACGCTCGACTCGCTCGGCGTCACCTGGGAGATGATGGAGCTGATGATGGCGTCGCGCCGGCGCGTGATCGCGGTCACGTTGACGACGAGGTTGTAATCTTCCAATGCGACATAGCCGTGCGATTCTCCGAATGGACCCTCCGGCTCCAGATAATCCGGATCCACATAGCCCTCGATCACGACCTCGGCTTCCGCCGGCACCAGAAGGTCGACGCTGTGGCCCCGCACCACATTGATGGGCCCGCCCGCAAGGCCGCCCGCCACCGAGATTTCGTCGACGTCGAGCGGAAGCTTTTGCGGCCCCTGAAAGGCCACCACCGGCGGACACCCCACCACGATCGCGACCGGCATCTCTTGTCGGCGCCCATTATGCTTGCGCCAGTGCTCGAACCCGCCCGCGCGCAGGTTGGAGAGCGTCATCATGCCGAGCCGGTTGGGCGATTTCAGCTGGCAGCGATAGGTTCCCATGTTCTGGACGCCGGTATCTGGATCGCGCGTGATGACGCATGTGGCCGTGAGATATGGCGCTGCGTCGAAACCCGGCGTCGAGATCGGAACGGGGAGCGATTCCAGTCCCTGCCCCGGCCCTGCCAGCTCGCGCCCGGCGACGACGACCTCCTGACAGGGCGCGCTCTCCACGATGCGAGGTGGCACGGGATTGGCGATAGCCCGCTCCCA
>DASXIG010000228.1:0-1684 GCA_036498105.1 Xanthobacteraceae bacterium
CGATGAAAGACGCGGTGCCGAGCGCAATCAATTCGGCGTAGCTTTTCGCGTAAACCGCTTCAAGGCCGATCACCACCGTCGGAAAGATCAACATCACGTAATGGTCGAGCGCATGCGCCCAGTTGATGAAGCCGATGGAGAGTTTCGTGCGGCGCTGGTCGTCGGCGGTGAGCTGCGACATAGTTTGATCTATGACCTTAAGGTGGGCGTCTGGTATCGATTGCGATTGTTCTTCTCCCAACGCTCTATAGCCTGAGCAGCGGCCCTCGATCCATGCCGGAATTGCGCAACGAGCCTGCGGCAACAGCAGAGCGATCGAGGGCCGCCAATCAGATTTGCCAGTGTGATTTGTCATTTTACCGGGTAACATGCATCAGGGCAAAGAACGAGGAGGGTTGGATGTTCCACGATTTCATCAAGGTGGCCGCTGTCGCGCTGGCGATCGCATCGAGCGAGCCGGCCTCTGCGCAGCGGATCAAGGCCGGGCTGTTGACCTGCGATGTCTCCGCGGGCATCGGCTTCATCATCGGTTCCAAGAAGGAGGTCTCCTGCTCATTCACGCCGGAGGGGCCGGGCCGGCGCGAGGACTATGACGGTTCGATCAGCAAGTTCGGCCTTGATCTTGGCGTGACTGGCGCTGGCCTGATGGTCTGGGCAGTATTCACGGACACGGTTGCCGGACCCGGATTCCTCGCTGGCGACTATGTGGGGGCGAGCGGCGAAGTATCCGTTGCCGCAGGTCTGGGTGCTAATGTTCTGATCGGCGGCTCGAACCGCACCGTCGCCCTGCAGCCGATCTCGCTCAGTGGCCAGATCGGGCTCAATCTCGCCATCGGAGTTGCATCACTGCGCCTGGGCCTGCCGCGACGCTGAGAACGAGGTTGCAAACGTGACCTATGCCTCTCATCCGCAGTCGAACAGCGCCCGCAAGCGCTGGAGCGGTGTGGGTAACGGGGCGGGCGCATCTCCATTCGAGCGGGGCGCGGCCGTCACGGCCGATCTGGTCAAGGAGCGCGCCAGAGCGCTCGGCGCCGATCTCGTCGGCGTCGCCGGCGCGGCGATCCTCAACGCATTCCCGCCGGATCCGCTGTGGCCGCAGACGCCGGAACGCATCTCGCCCTACGTCAAAAGCGTGATCGTCCTCGTCCAGCACATCCCAGCGGGCGCCTTCCGGTGTAAGTCGAATGTTCCGGTCCAGTACATGGACATGCTCGTGCTGCGCAAAATGGACAAGGTCGCTTTCCGGCTCGCGGAGGAACTGGAATCAGCAGGGCACCCCACTTTCGTGGTGCCCGCGCAGGAAACGGAGTGGAGCTACAAGCGGGCAAGCTACGGCCGGCTCTCGACACGCCATCTGGGGGTGGAAGCGGGCCTCGGCACACTTGGGCTCGAGGTCAACATCCTCACGCCCGAATACGGGCCGCGTCTCTACCTCACAGGCGTGCTCACGGAACTCGAGCTCGAGGCCGATCGGCCAATGACCGAGCAGGTGTGCATCGGCGAGTCGTGCAGCCGCTGCCTGTATTCGTGCCCCGGTGATGCAGTGCTGCATTTCGGCATCGACAAGCGCGGCTGCGCTCAGCATGCCCAGGAGTTCGGCTTTGCTCAGATTCTGAAATTCCTTGGGCGGGCATTCGATGCGCAAGGGGAGGGTGCGGCCTCCGAGGAGTTCATTGCAATGGCG
>DASXIG010000229.1:0-6706 GCA_036498105.1 Xanthobacteraceae bacterium
GCGCCCTGCCCGATCAGTCCCCAGTTCGAGATGTCGCGTTTGGAGCCCGGGCCCTTGCGCTTGAGCTCCTCGATGGAAGCGAGCGCGTCCTTGCGCAGCCGCGTGGTTTCCACGGTCTCCGCGGCCTCGATCACTTCGTTGAGTGCCGGGGCGACGTTCTTGGGCGCCGTCTTGCTCGCGCGCTTGAGCTTCGCCAAGAGCTCGTCATCGCGGGAAGCATTGCTCGCAAGCGTGTATTTCGCCATGTTGCCCATGGTCAGCTTGTCGACGCTGTCGCGTTCGCTTGCCCATGGCAGGAGCGAAACGATGCGCTCGATCGGCCGGTCCGAGCCGGTGGCGAAATAATAGCCCCACAACGTATCGAGCAGATCGGGGCTCCTATCGAGCGTGACCACCGAACCCTTGGACTTCTGTGCGGGCCGGAAATGGCCCACTACCTTGTTCCAGAGCGACGGCTCTTTCCTCTCCAGTGGAACCTCGTCGAGCGTCGGCAGCCGGCCGTCGAGATATCTTTCGATCATCTCCCTGCGCTGCGGCATGCGGTCAGCGAACTTGCGCAGCCAGCGCTGCCAGTCGTGATGACCGGAATAGGCAATCGCGCGCACAATCACCCACTGGTCCGTCGGGGGTATGGAAATCATCTTTGCGATGAGAGCCTCGGCCTTTTCGGGATTGGCGCCGAGAACGCCGGCAATGAAGCCGAGGTAGACGCCGGCGCCTTCCGGCTCCTTGAATGCGCCGGACTGGCTGAGCGCTCTCACCGCAGCAGGCAGACGCGCCGGATCAGGCCTGGTGCGATAGCTCGCCATCCAGCGGCTGACTCCATCCATCGACGTGAACTCCGCTCCACTCGGCAGCGCCGCGGAAGCCGGAGCAACAAGAGACGCGACGATAACGAACGCCACAATCACGCCGCCGATGATCGTTTGGCGCATGACTTCCTCCGAATCAGTATTACTCCGACGATAGGAAACCCCCGCGGGCACATGAGGAACGCGTGAACAAGCACGCAGGCTTGGCGTAAGCAACACGCTTGTCTGCTGGCGAATCAAACAAATGGGTTCCCCGTTTCGTCGAGCTTGCTCCGGTCACCTGATCAATCCGCTGCGACAATTTGCAGGCGCCCGCGTGTGGAAGTGATGGCCCCGCCGAGCGGCAACTGAGGCATTCTGCCTAACTGCTTACCAAAAGCTTGCGCCTTTGCCGCCGCATTCGAAATCGGTTAACGCTGTCGCCCGCGTCTTGTAGGGGCGGGTTTCAAACCCGACCCTACGCGCGGTGGAGATTGGAGCGACACGGACGATGCCAGCAAAATTCAGAGGCGTCATGCAGAGCCCAGTGACGCCCTTCAAGGACGACTTCAGCCTCGATCTGCCCACGTTCGAGCGGTTGCTGGATTTTCACGTCCGGACCGGCGCAACCGCCATCTCCTGGCCGCACCACAAGGGCGAATCGCTGAGCCTGACCATTGCCGAGCGCAAGCTGTTCGCCGAGGCCGCGGTCCGCGTCGTCAACGGCAGAATACCCGTGACCATCCACGTCAGCGCGCTCGCCGTGGAGGATACGATGGAGCTTGCGCGCCATGCGCAGGAAATCGGCGCTGACGGCATCCTCGCCATCACACCCTATTTCTGGACTCCTTCGCTTGAAGCAATCGAGGCCTATTTCGTGCAGCTGTGCAGCGCGATCGAGTTGCCGGTTCTGTCCTACAACTCGCCGAGCTACCTCGCCGGCGTGGAGATCACCGGCGAGCTGATGTCGCGGCTGATCGAGCGCCTGCCTAATTTCGTCGGCGTGAAGGAGGCAAGCTTCAACAGCGAAAAATTCCTCGAGATCTCGCGCGCGGCGCTCTCGGTGCGGCCGGATTTCGCGCTGCTGACCGGGGTCGAATATCTGTTGCCCTCGATCCCGCTCGGAGGCGTGGGCTCGTACTCGGCCGCGGGATCGATCTGTCCCAATCTGTGCTCCCAGCTGTACGACGCCTGCACGCGCGGCGCCTGGGCGCGCGCCCGCGAGCTGCAATACAAGGTCTCCTGGTTGTGGCTCTTGTTCCGCGACCAATATCCGTCCTCGCTCAAGGGCGGGATGGTGATGATGGGACGGCCGGTCGGACCAACAAGAGCACCCTTGCCCACCGCCAGCAAGGAGCGCCAGGCTTACGTGCGCAGCGAGCTCGAGCGGCTCGGCATCTTCGACAGCGAGCCGCACGGCTGGTGACCTGCGCAACCATCGAGCTCGAGTAAGCATGCCGACCTTCACGCCAGGCCTCGTGCACACGCCGGTGACCCCGTTCTCGCGCGCGGGGGCCATCGATTTCGACCTTTATGGCAAGCTGATCGATTTCCACATCGCCAACGGCGCGCAGGCGCTCGCGCTGCCCATGCATGCTGGCGAGTCCGTCAGCCTGACCGGCGGCGAGCGCCGCGGCCTGCTCGAATTTGCCATCGCGCGCACGGCTGGCCGCGCGCCCCTGATTGCCCACGTGAGCGAGAGCGGCACCGCCATCGCCGCCGCGCTCGCGCGCCACGCGGAGCAAGCCGGGGCAGCAGCCGTGATCGCGACCGCGCCCTATTATTGGACGCCGCCCCCCGCGATGCTGATCGAGCATTTCGCTGCGATCGGGGCTGCGACCGAGCTGCCCTTCTTCATCTACAATGCACCCGAGGAGATGCAGGGCACCAGAGTAACTGCGGAGCTGTGCCGCCAGCTCATTGCCAAGCTTCCCAATTTCGCCGGAGTGGTCGATCTCAGCCTCGACTGGCAGTTCATGATCGAGCTGATGACCGACGCGCCGCTACTGCGGCCCGGCTTCCAGCTCATCAGCGGGAACGAGCTGATGGTATCACCTGCTGCGATCGGGGCGGCGGGGATGTTCGCTCCGCTCGCCGCAATAGCGCCTCGTCTGGTGCGCGAAATCTACGGGCTGTGCAGCACCCAGAAGCTGTTCGAAGCGCGTCCCGCACAAGAACAGCTCGCAGCGTTGCGCGGGGCCGTGAAAGTGAGTGGCGTTGCAAGCCTCAAGGCCGCCATGCGCGTCATGGGCCGCGATTGCGGCGAGCCGCGTGCGCCCGTACTCGCGCTCGATCCCGTGAGCTTGCAGCGGCTGGGGGCCGTGCTCGATGCCATTCCTGCACTGCGCTCCGAGCCGCGCGGCTGGTGACGGTCAAACAATGCTCATGCCGCCATCGAGCACGAGCGTTTGGCCCGTAATCGTGCTCGCCTGCGGGCTCGCGAGATAGCACACCGCGGCCGCGACCTGCTCGGCAGTGGCCAGCTGCTTGAGCGGAATGCGCGCGCGCATGGATTCCAGATACGCCGGATCGGTGGTCCGCACCGCGCGCGAGGGCGATGCCGTCTCGAGCCGCCCCGGCGCGAGCGCGTTGACACGAATGCCATGCCCGGCCCATTCGACAGCGAGCATTCGCGTCATCTGGATGAGCCCGCCTTTCGCTATGCCGTAGACGGACCGTTCGCTGGCACCGAGGAGGCCGTGGACCGACGCGATGTTGATGATGGCGCCTGGCCGGCCGCTGCCGATCATGCGGCGCGCGATTTGCTGCGACAGAAAGAAGGCGCCACGCAGGTTGATCGCCATGACTTCATCCCATTCCTCCCAGATCACGTCGACGGCAGGCTTGCGCAGGTTGATTGCGGCGTTGTTTACGAGGAGATCGACATGCCCAAAACGCGCGGCAACATCCTGCACTGCCTGCGTAATGCTTGAGGCCGTGCGCAAGTCGAGCACGACGGGCAGCACTGGCGCGCCCTTCGCTTCAACGACGGCCAAAGTGACTTGCAAATTTTCGGCCCGCGTTGCCGAAATTGCGATATTGAATCCCCCCTCCGCCAGCGCCAGAGCGGTTGCTGTGCCGACTCCATACGATGCGCCGGTGATGAAGGCGGTTAGCTCGCGTGCAGATGTGCCCATGGAAGGAAGGAAACATTAATGCGTCTGCCCCGGCTTGTCACCGCAATCGCCTTTGGCCTGGCGTTGAGCCAACCGGCGCTCGCCCAGACGAAGCTGCGCGTCGGCCAGCCGCAAGCGGGGACGTTCCAGTTCGTGCCGCTGCAAGTCGCAAGCGATGCCGAAATCTTCAAGCGGCACGGCATCGACGTCGAAGTGATCAGCTTCGGCGGGGGTCCGCGCGTGCAGCAGGCGCTCGCCGCTGAATCGATCGACGTCGGCATCGGATCCGGGCCCGAGCTTGCCTTCGTCGCAAAGGGCGCGCCTGAGATCGCCGTCGCGGCCATAGCGGACGCACCCTATTCCGTAGTGCTGGCCGTTCTCCGGGATTCACCGATCCGGACAGCCGAGGATCTCAAGGGCAAGACCATCAGCATTTCCAGCAAGGCCTCGCTGACCGATTGGCTGGGACGGGAGCTGTCGCGCCAGCTCGGCTGGGGCGCCTCCGGAATCAACCTCGCGCCGCTCGGCACCACCGCCGCGCAGATGGCAGCGCTCAAGACACATCAGATCGACGGCATGATCGTGGAGGCCAACGCGGGCTACCGGCTGGAGGAAGATGGGAGCGGGCGCGTGCTCGTTCAGTTCGGCGACCGCATCAAGGCGTTTCACATCTACATCGTGTATGCCCGCAATAGTTTTGTGCAGCAGAGCCCGCAAGTTGCTCGAGCCTTTCTTGCCGCCTGGTTCGATACCATCGCCTACATGCGCGAGCATCGAGCCGAGACCATCGACATCGTGCGGCGTACCGCCGGAGTATCGCCGGGTATCGCCACCCGCGACTATGACGAGCTCATGGGCATGTTCAACCGCACCGGCAAATTCGATCCACACGCGCTCGATGTGCTGGCGCGTTCGTTCGCCGACATGAGCCTGTTGCCGCATGCACCCGACATGCGTAGCCTCGTCACCGAGCAGTATTTGCCGGCGATCCGTTAGAACAGCTCGAAATATTCGCGCTGCTCCCATTCCGTGACCTCGGCTTGGCAGCGTGCGACCTCGGATTCCTTGATGCGCAGATAATAGTCGATGAAATTGCGCCCGAAGCCGTCGGAAAGGCATTTGTCCTCGCGCAGCGCCCGCAGCGCCTCCTCGAGGCTTTTCGGCAGATGCGGCGCCTGCGCCTCATACGGCGTATCCGCCGACGGGCCCGGCTCCAGGCCGCGCTCCATACCGTCGAGCCCGGCCATGATCTGGGAGGCCATGTAGAGATAGGGATTGGCCGCCGGCTCCCCGACCCGATTTTCAAGCCGCGCAGACCCATCGGAAGCGCTACCCAGCACCCTGATCATGACGCCGCGATTGTCGCGGCCCCAGATCGCGCGATCCGGCGCCAGCGAGTAGCTGCGGTAACGCTTGTAGCCGTTGATGGTCGGCGTGGTGAAGGCGGCCGCCGCCGGCGCGTGCGCCAGCAGCCCGGCCAGGAAATTTCGCCCGGTGCGCGACAAAAGCTCCTGACCGTCAGATGCGAATGCGTTGGTGTTGGTACGCCGGTCAATCAGGGATTGGTGGAGATGCCAACCGCTCGACATGACGTTCGCCACTTTGGGCCGGCACATGAAGCTCGCATGGTAGCCCTGGCGGCGGCAGATCTGTTTCACCGCGTTGCGGAACAGCATCATCGTGTCGGCGGGCGCCAGTCCCTTCTGCGGATGCAAGGTGAACTCGCATTGGCTCGGGCCGAGCTCCACCTCCACCGACCGCAGCGGCAGCCCGAGCGCGACGAGTTCGCGCCGCAAGATTTCCAGGACGGGATCGATCTGATCGAACCGCGTCTCGGTCAGATACTGATAGCCCTGCGAGATCAGGCTCACCGACGGCGCCTCGCCCGGCCAGGTCGCGTCCTCGGGCCGCAAGCGTGGGTCATCGAGCTTGAAGATGTGGAATTCGACTTCGAGCCCGGCGAGATAATCGAAGCCCGCCTCGGCCAGCTTTGCCAGCGCGCGCCGATAAAGGTTGCGGGTCGAGAACGGCACCGGCTTGCCGTTGGCGAAATACATGTCGCACAATACCCAGCCCGTGCGCGGCGCCCACGGCAGGACGCGAAACGTGGTGGGATCGGCGATCATGAGAAAGTCGCCCGCCCCTTCCATCTCCGGCATCCCAAAGCCGCCGCCGGGCGTGAACACGGGGAATACGGTCTTGTGCGCGGTGTCCTTGGCCAGGAGCGTCGTGGTGATGGAGCAGCCGTTGCGCATCGCGCGTGCGGCCTCGCCCCCCATCACGGTCTTGCCGCGCAGGATCCCATGCTGGTCGGGAAATGACAGCCGGACGACTTCCAGCCCGCGTTCCTCGATCGCCTTGTCGGCATCCGCCGCGGCCTGGAATTGCGCGTCAGTCCAGAGCCCGTGGCGCCCGACGAAGCTGTGCGCCGTTCTCTCTTTCGATGATGACATCTAGTGCCCCGCTTCCGAAGTTCGTGATACATTGCAGCACCCTCTGGCACGAACTTCCGAAGCAAAGGGGCACTAGCAAAGCTATGATTGTAGTGCCGCTTTCCGATTTGAATTTCCTTACGACCTCGCGGCCACACTGTAGGAAATTTCAAATCGGCGGCACTGGCCTTTACCCGCTTGTGTTGAACAGCGGCGAGGCTAGACCATTTACGCAGGCTGTTCGAGTCGCGTAGGACGTTAGCGCACTTGAGGGAGTGGAGCAGGCGAGGCGAGTTTGTGCCTGACGACGAGATGAATGCTTTCTGGAAAAAATACGGCGTACTATGAGAATTCGATATACTCCACG